>JAHBTB010000010.1 GCA_019638795.1 Fimbriimonadaceae bacterium
TCGTAGACCAACACGTCCACCCCCTCCAGCATCGCCGGGGTCGGCTTGCGGTGCTCGCCGTACAGTGAATAGAAGCGCAGGCCCGTGCGCGGGTCGGTGTAACCCTCCCACTCGATCATGTTGTCCTGCGTGTGGCCCCAAATGCCGTGCTGGGGGCCGAAGACCGCCTGCACACGCAGCTTCCCTGCCCGGTGCAGGGGCAACAGGTGGTCCAGGATATGGACGTAGTCGGCGGCGACGCTCGCCTGATGACAGACCAGGCCGACCGATTTGCCCGCCAAGCAGGCAAACCCGTCGGCCAGGCACCGGTCGAGTCCGGTCAGCACACGGGGCATGGCCCCATTGTGGCCGTGCCCGGACTCGGATTGCGTCCCCGGGTCAGGCCGCCTTCTTGCCCGCCGTCCCGCCGAGGGAAAGGGACACCGTCTGCACGCCGATCTCTTGCAGGTCGGAGGCTTGCCCGGTCGCGGTGTTCACAAACCGGTAGGCCGCCGCCCAGTAGCCCGACGAGACGGTGACGTCCTGGCTCAGCCCGCCCGCGGTGAACGCCACGATCGCCTTGCTGCGGTAGCCGCCCTTCTGCGGCTTGCGGTTGGCGCCCGACAAGCGTTGCACGAGCAGTTCGGCCTTGACCCCCAGCGGCGTCGCCGCGCTGGCCGTGAACGTGACCTTGCCCGTCCCCCCCGCCGCCGTCATCGTGATGTCCGGCGGCGTGAAGCCGGTGGCCGGCGGCGTCGCCGGAGGCGTGCCCGTCGTGTTGGCTTGCAGCCACTTGGTCGCCAGGCCGATGTAGGCGTTGATGCCGTCGGCGAACTTGCGTGTGCCCGTGACCGGGTCGTGCTCGACGTGGCTCTGGGCATAGGCGTCCCACGCCTCCACCTGGGCGGCGGTCAGACCGCGGTAGGTGGTCGCGGCGGTGGTGAACCGCCCGCGGGCGGCCTGCTGGGCCGCCGTGCCCGGGTTCGCCGGGCTCGTGCGCTCGCTGACGATGGTGCCCTCGCTGGTCAGCTTAAAGGTGACCGGGCCACTGCTGCCGCTCAGCCCGCCGACGATGACAGTGCGTTTCAACTTTGCCATGGTTGTGCTTCTCCTTCATTGGACGCTCGCCCCATCATTGGGACAGGAGAGGCCCGGCATTGCCGCCCTCGCCTAGGCTTTATCATTGGAGGATCACTGGGCAATCTCCATGGGTGTTTTGATATGAAGCCTGCCTGCTCAACGGCGGGCAGAGCTCGACGATCTCACGCGCTACCAACTGTAGCCTATACAAATGGCATATACTCCCCGCTCCCAAGAAACGGGGCCATGTCCGACAATCACTCCTGTCTTCGGCGAAGTCGCGAACCAAGCCTTGGTGCCGCATGGCCAATCTCATATTCCGCCCCTTATCAAGGACTTGATGACAACATTTTCAATCCAACAAGGCAACGTGAAGTTTCCTCTTTACGCTCAGTAAGCATGAGTGCTAAAGAGTGATTTTCGATCTTATAGCATGTCAGCCATAGCCAAACTTTCAGACACAATGCACAAACTAGATTCGCGTGCTCAATCATAGGTTGCCAAGTGTTCCACTTGGAGATACGAACTGCACGGGCTGGAATGTCCCAACTCATCCATTCCTGCTCGAATCGGTTAAGACATTGTAAGCTAACCGACATGCTTCTTGATAGGTGGCCAATTCGGGTGTTCCATATGCTGCACACCAAGGCTTTCCATCCAGGATGGGAATCAAATTGTCATACGCGTCTCTGACCCGCTCCATCGCTCGCGCCTCCTGCGGGGAAGAAAGGACGTTACCAACAAACGCATCTAGGGAAGATGTTTGTTCGATTGCCCAGGATAATGATGCTTCCGTATTGTCAAGCACCATCGCCTTGTCCGAATCCAGATATGTTTCAAGTCTGCTGATAGCGAATAGACAACCCACTGTCTCTTGCCTAATGTTCTCGCTTGAGTTTTTTGGAATATTCATGTTCATGACATGTTCCCGTGCTTCCACATATCCCAAACACTTCGCAGAATGTGACGCGTGCCCCTGATGCTGACCAGTGCGTCTGCCGAGCGGTCTCTACCCCTTTGCACCTTGCTCGTCATCCTTTCGGCCCGAGTGGTCGTCGCCCAAATCCTTGGACTTCGCCGCGTTAGTCGTTCCCTGCTTCGTGACTATCTTGTCGAGCAACTTGATGTCCTCCAGCATTTTCTTGTTACTTTCCGCCAGTGACAGTGTGAACTGTAAAGCCTGAATGGCATAGAGCAGGCTCACTCCTGAAAGGGCCAAGATGGCGATGAGCCGGCGCTTCGAAACTGTCATACTATGATTTGTCCCTTGCGTTCATCGCGTGGTACGCTTCGTTAAGGTCCTTCTGTGCCTGAAGGCACACCCTGCATGAAAATAGTTCAATGCCGATAGTGAGCACAAGGATCACAATGGTCACGACATAGAGCCACTTGGACTGGTCGACGCCGTCGAGAGTCTCGTTATTCATCCTCACCTCCGCCCCTCACCTTACCGGCAAGATCAATTCCACTCGAGACACCCTTCCCAATAACATCACGTGCCTCTTCGATCAGGACGTCTGCAGGCCCAAGCCCATTTTCATCAATTGAAACAAAACCTCCTGCAATGCTACCACCAGCCACCTCAATGGGTCCACTAATATATTGGCCTTTTGCCTCCTCTAGCGCGATCCTCCGTACGCCTCGTACGCCATCGGAAATGGCCACGCCGATGCAAACCGCGCGCACCCAAGGCCGCGGCTTGGCCGACGCCATTTCAGAAAGCAAGCTCATCCTCACTCCAAGCAGATGTCTGTTTCAAGTATAGGGGATTGCCCGACGGACGTCAATCGTCTTGACACCGCCTTGATGTCTCGCCGGCCACGCCCCGCCCGCGAGCGGCCTGCGGGGCCGCCGTGTTCGGGTTCGCCGGGCTCGTGCGCTCGCTGACGATGGTGCCCTCGCTGGTCAGCTTAAAGGTGACCGGGCCACTGCTGCCGCTCAGCCCGCCGACGATGACAGTGCGTTTGAACTTTGCCATTGTTGTGCTTCTCCTTCGGTGGATGTTCGTCCCATCGGTGGGACAGGAGAGGCTTGGCGTCGCCACCCTCCCCTACGGCTGCTCTTGGCGGCAAGCCAGGTGATCTTTACAACGACTAGCAGTAGTTTAGAAGGCAGTTATCTCTAAACTTACGCCAAATCTCCAGACACGTTGGATCGCCATCGGTTAGCTTATCATAGAAGCTTTCATCACGGAAGAACTCTCCTGAATAGATCAATGATCTAACATAACTAAAATCGAACACGCTTAAACAGAACGAATCCGGAAACCTACCTTCAGTTATTGCAAATAGTTCAATGGGGTAGAACCGAGGATAAGGAATACCGTCTACTTCAACTAGCAACATTGCCTCAGAGTTGATTATGGCCAGGCCAAACACATAATAATTATGACCGACAACAAGTGGCAAGTAATTTACAGGCCCATCACTGAAAAATACGTATTCGTTCTTATTACATACAGCAGTCATAGATAATCATCACGGGTTCAAAGATGGAGGAGTGCCGTACACTGGGTTCTTGAACTTAAAGCCTGATCCAGCACCACTACCGTTACCATTCCAATAGTGAATATCAATGGTGTCCCCGTTTGGAAGCTGAAAGCGGTGGCCACGCCGATGCAAACCGCGCGCACCCAAGGCCGCGGCTTGGCCGACGCCATTTCAGAAAGCAAGCTCATATTCACTCCAAGCGGATGTCTGTTTCGAGTATAGAGGATCGCCCGACGGACGTCAATCGTCTTGACACCGCCTTGATGTCTCGCCGGCCACGACCCACCCGCGATGCCCGTCGGGACTCAAGTCGGACGCCTCATCTTGCTTTCAGTGAATGAAAATACCGGATTTCCCATACCCAGAACAGCAAAATCATCTCCATAGTTGGCAATTGTTACTAGCATCCACGTTGGAAGTTGGCTGACCGACTTTAAATGATTCCAGAAAAGCACGCCACTTGCATCATGTATCAAAGGTATATCCGATCCCGTCAACTTGCTTATGTCAAAAAGCACTAGGGTCGACACGATCAACGGAAAGACCATTCCCGACGCGACGATTACCGGGTCGTTTACACCTTCCACGACAAGATCATATTGCCTGTCTCGCTTTGTAAATGCCAGATTCACGCTTGAATCTCCTCTCCTGCAAATGCTTGCGAGTTCGGCGTCATGGAGCTCTCCAAAATAGAGTTGTAAGTGTTGGACAGCATTCATATTACAAGTTTCTACTCAGTTAACCGGCCATCTCACCTATGGTGAGGGCTCTGCGGGTTCCTCCAAGGTACCGGAGGATCGCTCGGCAAAGGGGCTCTGCCGTCCAGGGCTCGCTTGCCGCCAACCCAGTCGTGGCTATGGTCTGGCATCGACTCATGACCACCGCTTGTGTCGTAGGCTCGATCAACAATGGGATGACCATCGTCACCATACCTTCGCGATGTATGCCGCCGTGCCACCCGGCCTCGTCCCGACTAGGGGACAGGAGAGACGCGGCACAGCCGCCGTCCCATATGTTTGTTCTTGGCGGCAATGCAAGTTGTCTTTATGTAACCTTGGCCCAACAACTCACGCCTTGCTCGTGAACCTCAGGCGCGGATCTTACTTTAGTTCCACGACAAACTCGGGGTGATAGTCCGTCACGGCTTTCATCACCTCTGGCTTCAGATACTCACGACGCGTTGATTTGCCCGAGCGCCTTCCCCTAGCCTCGATTGAAAGCTTGTACCCTAGATAAACACGGGCGTAGGAGTAAGACATGGGCGATATCGGACGCTCTAGTCCTGCATCATTTACATATACATCGACTTCTTCGTCGGTGTAGTTGACTATGATTAGTCTGGTAAGGTGACTACAACCCGCCAGAATTGTTCCGACGATCATCACACCGCACAACACAAGCGGCTTTCTATTCATTGCTCTTGGAATGGAGGCCTCCACTGGACATCAGTCCGATAGTTGTCCGCATCATTTTCCAATGACGCGTCGTCATGGGATCGTGTTATGACATATCCTCTAATGATTTCAAAAATGCATAGCACTTCTCCCATCTACTTCATCTGCTGGATATGTTGATGTTCATGTTTCCGCTCGGACCACACGGCCAGCCCTAGACGTCCCTGACGAAACTGAGTGCTTTCGCGGCGGCCACGACAAATACTGCTAAAACGACGATACTGGTCGTGTTAGGCCCATAGTCGCAGAATTCAGCAAACCCGTAGAAGAGCACTCCTGTGAAGAGGAGAATAGCACGAGTGGTGTGATTCTGACGCCGCCATGATACGCTCAGTATGACCATACTCAAAGAGCATAGGATATTGAATGCGATTGCCAGCCAGAGTTGCCCAGGAGTACTTTGGCCTTGCCATATTTCACTGTCCGGTTGTGTAGTTTGACCTGCCGCGCGAGCCAGCTCGATGGCAGTTGGAAGCAGGGCCAGATTCAAGCATGCGTCATAAAGGCCAAGAAAGCCCAAGCCAAGGACTGCCATATAGAAACTCTTCTGTCGGTAGTCGCTCACTTGCACCGTTCTCGTCATCTGTTTCAAGTATAGGGGATTGCCCGACGGATGTCAATCGTCTTGACACCGCCTTGATGTCTCGCCGGCCACGCCCCGCCCGTCGCCCGGCGACCGGACCGGCTGCACCAGTGGCGCCCATCCAGAGTCAAGCCAAAGTCGGGCCACCCGTCCTTAAGGTGGTTGTTGCCCAGCGAGCCGCTCAAGCTGAACTCGTTCTTCAGGCGACAAGGTCGCTCCGTGCACCAGGACAATCTGCGCCAGTCGGGCGTCCTTATCGGCAAGTGCAATGGACTTTGCGGATTCGCCGGACTCAAATTCAAGGTTAACGTCCGCCCCAAACTGCAGATAACGCTCTCTACAATTGTATTCTTTGCGAAGATCACATTCGCCAAATGGTTCATCGAGGATGTAAATTCCCCATACTGGCCTTGTTATTCATACCGATCAAAGTCTTGGTGGACATCAGAAAGGGTCCCGTGACCCTGCGCCAAGACCAACATCTCAAAGAGCTTGGATTAACTCTTTAAGGCCTGATTCGATCGGCCCAATCAAGACAATGAGGGTGGCCAACGCAATATCAAGGAGAACCAACAAGATAAGGAGCAGGACAATGTGCTTTGGGAGATTCTTCACTGACGCGGTTTCCTTGTGATTTGTCGATCAAGACCGGACAGAATATGGTCTGACACAATAATCAGCCTATAGCCAAGGAGAGTCACAAGGAAGAGCGCGACAATCGCAAGCCAGGTGGCGATACTCACGGCTTTCTGATCAGTTCGGTGTTCAGACATTAGAGTTACCTGAAGCGAGGGTCATATATCCCCTTGATTGCCTTAAAAACGGCATTAATGGCACCGATCCCTGGAATCTGTACGTGAAGGCGGTGGCCACGCCGATGCAAACCGCGCGCACCCAAGGCCGCGGCTTGGCCGACGCAGAAACCGGCCCATGGCCCTATCATAACCGGTGCGCCGCCGTGCCGTCGGCCCCCGGTGGGCGCACGGGCCGCACCAGCGGCGCCCGTCCCCGAGCCGTCGTCCGACCGTCGGTTTCCCGTCACCCTCCCGTCACCCTCCCGTCACCCTCCCGACTTCCCCACGAGGCGGGAAGACCGCGCGGGGCAGGCGCGGCCCCCGGGGGCGGCCCTCGTGACGACGGGCGCACCTGCCGATGATCAGAAGGGATGGCCAAGGTCCAGGCGAGTGTGGCGGCGGGCGGGCTGAGCGGCAGCAGCGGGCCGTGCGTGTTCGTGCGCCGGCGCGACGGGTCGGTGGTGCTGCGCGAGAGGGTCGACCCGCGCGACCCGCGCACGGCGGCGCAACTGGCGGCGCGGGAGGCGATGCGCCGGGCCAGCGCGGCCTTCGCCGCCCTCGACCCCGCCCAGATGCAGGCGTGGCTCGACTACGCCCGGCTCCAGGCCGAGGCGGACTGGGCGCAAGGGGGCCGGGCGCAGCCGAACGCGCTGAACGCCTACCGCCGCCTGGCCCTCAAGGCCCTGCAGGTCGACCCATTGGCGGCCCTGCCCACGCTGCCCCCGTCCGCCCCCTTTGGCGGCGACGCGGTGACGTTCGCGGTCGGCGCGACCGGCGTCGGCGTCGTCTTCACCGCCAGCGGGCCCGACGCGCCGGGCGTGGTCACCGAGCTCCTTGTCCAGCCGCTGCGCCTGGCGGTCTCGCCCGTCGACCCGGCGAAGTACCGCAGCCGCGGGTTCGTCGCCTTCGCCTCGGCCGGAGAAGAGGCGCTCGCCCCGGTGCGGGCCGGCTGGGTCGCCCCGGCGGTGCGGTTCGTGCGCGCCGCGACGGGGCAGGTGTCGCCGCTCCTCGCCTTCGCGCCCGTCCGGGTGGGGTGAGGGGTCCCGGTAGAATGGCAGACCTGGCTACCGGTCAGAAGGCCGACAAAGACTTTGCCATGTTTTCGGGCCCAAGGGAACTCTCCAGCATGTGGTCAGTTGAATTAGGGTGGACAAAGAGCCAATGACGACGAAGCCCATCAAGTTGGCACGGGCCCCCATTGTCGAGGCAGTTGTCGATTTTAACTGTGAGCTTGACCCGGACTTCTCGCTCGCCTCGGTCCAAGGTGAGGCGTTGAGGACGTTTTCAGCCTCATACCCCACGGAAGAAAGGCAATGGGTGCAGGAGTTTCGTGTCCAGAAAGACCCGGACGGCACGAGCCACAGTAGCTCGGCGGCCCTCAATGCCTTGCAGTACCGGTCTCACGACGGCAAACAGATCGTCCAGGTCCGTAGGCAAGGCTTCGCGTTCAATCGCTTGGCACCCTACGAATCGCTTGACGCTTACCTGCCTGAAATGAAGTCGCGATGGGAAGATTACCAGTCCATGATCAATGTTGTGATCGTGAGACAGGTCGCCTTAAGGTACATTAACCACATCGTTTTACCCATTACAGGCGACACGTGGGAGACCAGTGACTATTTCAAAGTCTCGAGCAGCAATGTTTGGGGCGACACCGTGCTCATCACCGACTTTCTGTCTCGTTATGCCGGGAGCAGTTCGAAGTATCAGGCCCGGTGCCAAGTCTCACTTGCGCCGCTGACGCCTCAGGGCGTGGTCCTCGATATTGGGGTCGTGAGCGACGTCAGCCTTGAACCGACGCAATGGCCACAACTGCTTGAGACCATCCAAACTCTGCGTAGCTTCAAGAACGAACTCTTTATGGGGGCCATGACCGACAAATGCTTGCAGTTGTTCCAATGACACTTCTGGCGCTTAAGGATTCACCACACAAGTTTGGCCCGTCGGGCTTTTCTGAGGCGGCACTTGCCATGGAGTCTCGACTCAGAGGCCCCAGTTCGAGTAGCGACTTCTCCAGCGTGTCCAGCACAAGAGACAACGTCCTCAACACCGGTTTAGTGGAAGCGGTGGCTGATTCGGCAATTGCCATCGACGAGCAGACTGTCCGCCTTGCCAATCAGATACTCAATTCACTGCCGTCGAATGTCATGGAACCCGAGTTCGTCATTGAGGACGACGGTGCGGTCGCTTTGGACTGGACACTGGGGAGGTTGCAGGCGATTTCCGTGAGCATTTACGGGAACGGCCGCATCGGCTACGCATGGCTTAACGGCACTTCGAGCGGGCACGCCGTCACCAAGATCACCGGCGACAGGATTCCTGAGACAGTCCTGCAGCAAATCCGGGAGGTAGCGGGAGCCAGTGTTACCCTCCGGAATGCCTGATGTCGTCGCTGACGACGAGCACCTCGCCCGGTTCGTTGCCGAGAGCAACAAGCGTAACCAAGAAGGAGCGACGTGGAGGGCGTTTGTGCCGCCTGCTTCGGGAGAATTGTCCACGGCCAGATGTGGCTCCGACATGGTCGAGCTTAAACGACTCGCCATTGTCTATCTCGGCCATCATGACACTTTGGGGGCGGCAATCTTCTCGGCAGGCTCAGTCCGCGGTTGCCGTCTTACACCGATAGCGAGCGAGCCACCGGATAAGCATTGCAACATTTGTGGATGGCCAAACGACGCCGACAGTGCGGTTCAAAAGGAGAAGCGTAAGGAATTGGCGATGAAGCTCCGTTCTACGGTTCTCCAATGGACACCGTTCGGTTAGGCGTGTTTATGGGCTTCGAGCGTCGGTCACGGCCTCGGTGACACCGACCCCCTTGGCCCGCGCCAGATCGACGGCCAACTTGTAGGCACGCTCATTCTTGATATTGAGCACCATGGAGGAAATCTATCAGATCATGGAGGAATTGTGGCGGCGGGCGGCTAGACCGCCTGGTCGAGCAGGCGTCTGCTCTGCGGGTCGAGGGCGTCGACGTCGGGGACTTCGAAGCGGTTGCCGTCCACGTCGATGATGAGCAGTTGGCGCGGGCCGAGCCACTGGGCGTTTTCCTGCAGGCTCTGGGTGACGAACTCTTTGTGGCCGCGGTCGGTCTCGACCGACCAGTACGTCGCGCCGAACTCCTCCTTGGCCTCATGGATTTTGGTCACCCGCCCGTTCAGGTAGCGGTGGGACAGCTCGTCGCTGACCAGGGCCCACTGTTCGGGCGACAGCTCTTTTTGGGGGTCGGTGAGCATGACGATCTGCTTGCCCTTGCCGTCCACCAGGCAGAGGTAGCGGCCGGGGTGGGTGAGGGGGGCGGCCCAGGCGGGCTTGACGGTCACGTAGCTGCGGTCGTCGAGGGTGAGGCGCAGGCGGCCTTCGGGTCTATAGAAGAGTTCCATCATGGTCGGGAGCCCCGGTGCGCGGGGTTGGTTTGGTCGTAGAGGTCGTGGTCTTCCCATCCGCCGGCGAGGCGCAGCGACCGCCGCATGGTGCCGACGCGCCGGAAGCCGCACTTTTCCAGCACGCGGACACTGGCGGCGTTGCGGGGCAGGACGCCGGCTTCCAGCCGCATGAGGTCGGCTTCTTGGAACGCCCAGTTGACGACGGCGGTGACGCCCTCGGTGGCGTAGCCCCGGCCCATATGGGCGACGTCCACCGAATAGCCGAGCAGGGCGCACTGGACAGGGCCGCGGACGACGTTGTAGAGGTTCACCAGGCCCACCAATTGGTCAGGGTCGGCCAGCGACCAGGCAGCGAACCGGTATTCGGTGTCGGCCATGGCGCGCCCGGGGACAGGGCCGAGGGCCCGCCGCCAATAGTCGGCGGTGAAGTACTCCTCGGCCCGGGGCGGCTCGGTCCAGCCGTGGGCCTCGCGGTTGCGCAGGCGGTAGGCGGCGAACTGCTCCGCGTCGGCTTCGGTCGGGGTGCGCAGCACCAACCTTTCGGTCAGGACGTGCACCCCGCCTTCGGCCCAAGGGGCCGTCATCCCACCGCCCCCACGCCGATGACCTCGTTGATCTCCGTCTGGGTCTTGACCAAACGGTAGAAGACGCCTTTCTTCTCCATCAGCTCCTCGTGGGTGCCGATCTCGGCGATCTTGCCTTTTTCGAGGACGACCAGGCGGTCGGCGTTGCGCAGGGTGCTCAGCCGGTGGGCGATGGCAAAGGTCGTGCGTCCCTTGACCAGGTGGGCGATGGCGGCCTGGATCTGCTTCTCGGTCTCGACGTCGACACTGGAGGTGGCCTCGTCGAGGATGAGCACGCGGGGGTCGTGGAGGATCGCCCGGGCGATGCTGATGCGCTGCTTTTCCCCGCCGCTGAGTTTCGACCCGCGCTCGCCGACGAGCGTGTCATAGCCGTCGGGTTTGCTGAGGATGAAGTCGTGGGCGTTGGCGGCGACGGCGGCGGCGACCGCCTCCTCGAACGACGCCTCGGGGTTGCCGTAGGTGATGTTCTCAAGGATCGTGCCGTGGAAGAGGAACGGTTCCTGGAGGACGATGCCGATCTGCGACCGGTAGTGGCGCAGGTCGAGCTCGCGGTAGTCGGTGCCGTCGATGCGGATGACGCCGGCGTCGGGCTCATAGAAGCGGCTGATGAGGTTGATCGTGGTGGACTTGCCCGCGCCGGAGTGGCCGACGAGGCCGATCATCTCGCCGGGGGCGACCTTGAAGCTGACCCCGTTGATGACGGGGTTGGACTTGTCGTAGCCGAAACGGACGCCGTCGAACTCCACTTCGCCGGTGACGGGGGTCTTTTTGCCGTCGTCGTCGACGGGCTCGGGGGCCATGTCGATGATCTCGAAGATGCGTTCAGCACCGGCCATGGCGCGGGTGAACCAGTTGTTGAGCATGGCGAACCACTGGAGGGGCCCGTACGCCATCGCGAGGTAGGCGTTGACGACGTAGAACTGGCCGAGGGTGAGCTTGCCCGTGAACATGAGGTAGCCACCGTAGGCCCAGTGGACGACGGTGCCGAGGGCGACGCAGAAGGTCATCGCGCCGAAGGCGGTGTTCCAGGTCATGTCGGCGCGGGCGGCGGCGTCACGCAGCTCGTTCGACCGGACGAGGAACCGCTCGTACTCGTGGTCTTCTTTGGCGAAGGCCTTGACGACGCGGATGCCGGTGAGCGACTCGTTGAGGTGCATGTGCACCCGGGCGACCTTTTGGCTGACCTTGTGGAAGAGGTTGCTGACCGGCTTCCACAGGCTGCTGCTCATGACGGCGACCACGGGGATGGGCGACAAGATGGCGAGGGCGAGGGGCCAGTTGATGAGGAACAACTGGACGGCGACGGCGGCGAGGAGGAGGAAGTTCAGCCCCATCCACGGGAGGCCGTCGACGAGGAAGAACCAGACCCGTTCGGTGTCCTGGGTGACCCGGCTGGCGATGGCGCCGACGGGTTTTTTGTCGAAATAGGACAGCTTGAGGAACTCGATGGCCCGGTACACCGCGGTGCGCAGGTCGCTGGAGATGTAACAACCCAGCCAGGTCGTCGTGCGTCCGTTGACGATTTGGAGCAGGCTGGCGACGAGCACGGTGAGGGCCCAGAGTCCGACGAACTGGAAGAGGGTGGGCACGCTCTTCTCGCCACTGGTGAAGTTGTCGAGGATGAGGCCCTGGATCTTCGGCGGGGCGAGGTTGATGAGGGTCGAGCACGTCGCGGTGACGCCGAGGAGCAGGGCGCGTTTCCAGTACGGCTTGATGAAGGCGAGGATGCGGAGCATCGTCTTGCCGCGGCGGACGCAACTGGGGCACACGCCGTCTTTTTCGGGCAGGAGCCTCCCGCACTTGTCGCACCTCGTCTTCTCGACCTTGAGGTTGATGTCGAAGGGCTTGCCCTCACAGAGTTGTTCGATGCCGCGGGCGGCCTCGCTGAAGAGGTGGGCCCGGGTCATGGAGTAGGTGACGAGGGGGATCTCTTCCCCGGTCTTGGTCTGGACGACGAGTCGGCCTCCCGAGACGAGCGGTTCGTTGCGGGCGCCGCGCGCCTCGGCGACGGGCACCTGGGCGAGGGTGACGCCCTTGGGGTCGCGCACGGTGACGTGGGTGGCGGTGACCTCCAGGGTGCGACTGCCGAAACGGGCGTCCTCGGTCAGGTCTGCTTCGAGCGAGACCAAGACCTCTTCAGAGACAGGTATGGCTATGGCTGTGTCGTTCAACTGCATGGGACAGGGGCGCGGGGCCGCCGGGTGACGCGGCTCTGGCGCGGTGTCGGTCGTGAGTCCACAGGTGGGCGCACCGAGAATGGCGCGCGAGAACGATGAGGGTTCGGAGTCCTGGGCCGGACAGGACTGGCGGATGCGGAAGTTACCAGCCCGGAGGCGTCAGGGCGCGAATGGTCCTAGGACGGGCTTTGCGTCTCGACGGGGGGCAGGTTCTTGCCCCAGGCCAAGTCCAGCAAAAAGGCGCGGACGCGGTCGGCGTCGCCCTCGTCGCACAGTCCGGCGAGCATGTCGAGTTGGGGGCGCAGGACAGCCCACCCGGTCGTGTTGGGGTCGCTGACGCGCAGTATCTTGGGGTTCTCGCACGGGGTGATCTCTTCGGCGGCGTAGCTGAGTTCCTCGTGCATCTTTTCGCCGGGGCGCACGCCGATGTATTTGATCTCGATGTCACGCCCGGGCTCCAGCCCGTGCTTGCGGACAAGGTCGTAGGCGACGTCGATGATCTTGACGGGCTCGCCCATGTCGAGGATGAAGACGTCGCCATTGCTCCCCGCCGCGCCGGCCTGGACGATGAGTTGGGCCGCCTCGGGGATCGTCATGAAGTAGCGGGTCATGTCCGGGTGGGTGATGGTGACCGGCCCGCCCCGTTCGATCTGCTTGCGCAGGATGGGGATGAGGGAGCCCCGGCTGCCGAGGACGTTGCCGAAGCGCACGGCGGCGAAGCGGGTGTCACTGCGCTCGGACATCGCCCCGACGACCATTTCGGCGACCCGTTTGGTCGCGCCCATGACGTTGCCTGGGTTCACGGCTTTGTCGGTGCTGACGAGGATGAACCGCTTGACCCCGTGGCGGACGGCGGCCTCGGCCAGGTTCAGAGTGCCGAAGACGTTGTTCCGGACGGCCTCGACAGGCATGGCCTCCATGAGGGGGACGTGTTTGTGGGCGGCGGCATGGAAGACGATGGTGGGGCGGAACTGGCGGAACACGGTCTCGACGGCCTGGCGGTCGCGCACGTCGCAGATGACCGGGGTGGGGATGAAGAGGCCCTGGTGGCGCAGCTCTTGCTCGATCTCGAAGATCGAGTTCTCGCCTTTGCCGAGGAGGACGAGGTTGGCGGGGGAGAGGGCGGCGACCTGGCGGGCGAGTTCGGAACCGATCGACCCGCCGCCGCCGGTGATCAGGACGGTCTCGCCCGAGACGTAGCGGGCCGCGACGGCGGGCGACGTCTCGACGCTGCGGCGTTGGAGCAGGTCTTCGACGTCCACCCGGCGCATGATGGGGAGCATCTCCCGGTCGCCGGCGACGAGCATCGAGATCGACGGCATCATGCGCACCCGCGCCCCGGTGGCGGCACAGGCGGCGAGGAGCCTTTGCTGGTCGGACGGGCTGGCGCTGGGGACGGCGACGAGGATGTCGGTGACGCCGAGGTCGTCGACGAGCCGCTTGACCAGGGTCAAGGGGCCGTAGACGGGGAGGCCGTGCATCCGGCCGCCGATCTTTTTGGGGTCGTCATCGACAAAGCCGAGCACTCGGAGCCCGTGGTTGGTGGAGGCCCTGAGTTCGCGGAAAAGGATGTCCCCGGCCCCTCCCGCCCCGACGATGAGGGCGGCGCGGCCCTGGGCGGCCTTCTGCTTCGGGAACAGCGACTTGAGGGGCATCCGCACGGCGACGAGGAACGTGTAGGAGAAGAACCCGGCGAGGAACGACATCGCCAAGTGGCCGCTGGCGGGGGACTTGCCGCTGAAGGCGAACACGACCAGGCAGGAGACCACGGTGGACACGGCGACGCCGCCCAGTTCGAGGAGGTCGGACATGCCGAGGAAGCCGACGTTGGGCCGGTATGTCCGCCGCCACACGGTGACGAGCAGGCCGGAGAGCCCGGCGGCGAGGAGCGTCCAGCCGAAGCCCGCGACGCGGGCGGAGTCGTAGACCGGGCCGCCACGCAACAACGAGGCCAGGGACACCGCCAAGACAATCAGGACGACGTCGCGGACGACGGTCCAAACAAACCTGGTGTCTTGGGGAGGGGTCTTCATGTCAGCGCCGGATGATGGTCTCAAGGATCAGGAACGACTGGAGGGCCTGGGTCGCGCCCTGGATGGTCAGGCCCTTAGGTTGGCCGACCATGATGACGTCGCCTGGTTCGAGGACGGGGTTTTGGGTCAAGTCACCGTTCTTCAGGAAAAGGTCGAGGTGGAACTCGGTGACCTTCATCGTCCCGTCCGGTTGCTTGCGGCCCAGGAAGACGTGCCGTTGGCTGCCGTTCGGCCCGATCCCGCCCTTGGCGGCGATGGCGTCGGAGAGCCGCATCACAAAGCCCGGACGCAGGGGCAACGCCCCAGGGGCCTGGACTTCGCCGAGCAAGGTGACGCGCTTGAGGTTGAGCTGGACCCAGATGATGTCGCCGTCTTGGACGGTGAAATCGACGAGTTTGCCTTCGGAGAGGATCTTGCCGGTGTCGATGATGTAGGTCTCGCCCTTGCGGAAGACAAGGACGTTCTCGTAGCTGCCGCCGCCACTGATGCCGCCGGAGCTTTCGATGACCTGCATCAAGTTGGTGCCCTCGCGGACGCGACGCTCACCGGCCGTCACGATCTCGCCGCCGATCGTGATCTGCAAGGTCTTGGGGGTGTCGACGAAGAGGGTGTCTCCGGGCTCCAGGGGCAACCCTTTGGCCGTGGACGACACGTCGACGTCCATCATCTGGGGCCCGCGCCGGAGCTTGACGGTGTAGAAGTTGGTGTTTTCGAGGTTTTCCTTGACCCCGCCGCTTTGGACAAGGAGTTGTTGGGCGGTGGTGCCCTCGACGACCCGGTACATGGCCGGTTGCTTGACCGCTCCGGTCGCCCAGACCCGGATGACGGGCCGGTCGAGCACCGACACCACGTCTTGCGGCTTCATCTCCAGGGCCCCGTCCGCGCTCGAACCGTTGATGACGTCGATGAAGGGGACCTTGACGATCAGTTTGCCTTCGCGGAAGACCCTGACCTCGTAGTCCTCCTTCCGGTCGGGGACGACGACCAAGGCGGCGACCTGGCGCAGGGTCATGTCGGGGACATAGGTCAGCGGGCCGATCACCTGGCCCGTCACCGATGTGACGTACACGAACAGGGGACGGATCGAGTCGATCAGGACCGTGATGTGAGGGTCTTTGATGATCTTGACCAAACCTTTCGTGACGTGGGCTTTGATCTGGTCCACCGTCAGGCCGTCGGCGACAAACCGGTCGAAGCCGTAGCCCAAGACCGTGCCGTCGGGCAGGATCGAATACGAGCGGGTGTATTCGGAGAACCCGTCGACGATGACCTGGAACGAGTCGCCGATCTTCAGCTTGATTCCCGGCGGCACCGTCTGGGGCCGGTTTTGGACACCGCCTCCCGCCATCACCAGGGCAATCAACGCAAGCGCCTGCACACCGCCAGATTACCAGAGGCCCCGTGGCAGGCCAGGTAGCCTCGTCACGTGGCGACGCGGGTGGGAGTTTGGGGGACTGGTTCGATCGGTTCCCGCCATCTCAGGGTGCTCCGCTCCCTTCCCGACGTGACCCCGGTCGCCGTGCCGACCCGCGCGGAACGGGTCGCCTTCTGGGAAGAGCAAGGCTACGCCGCCACCGCCGACTGGCGCACCGCCGGGCTTGACGCCCTCGTCCTGGCCACCGACACCGGACGTCACGCCGCCGACCTGGCCACCTTGGGCCGTCTGCCTGTCTTGGCGGAGAAGCCGCTCTTCGCCGACTACACCGACGAGTTGGCCCGTCAGTTCGCCGCCCGCCCCGGCCTCTACGTCGGTTGTTGCCTGCGCTTCCACCCTGCCGTCGGCGCGTTCCGGGCGGCCCTGCCCGCCCGGGAGGGACTGCAGTCCGCCCATGTCTCGTGCGAGACCGACCTTTCGGCGTGGCGGCCCGACCGACCCTACCAGGACGCCTACTCCGGCCAGGCCGGACAAGGCGGGGCGCTGCGCGAGCTGATCCACGAGGTGGACTTGGCCGGTTGGCTTTTTGGATGGCCCTCCGCCGTGACGGGAAGCGTCGAGCACCACTGGCGGATCGAGATCCCCGACGAGACGTGGGCGTACTACGCGGACGAGCCCGGCGCGACGGTCCGGGTCAGGCTCGACCTCGCCGCGGAAGAGACCAAGCGGGGCGTCCATGCGACTTGGCATGGCTTCGGGTCTTTGACCCTCGACCTGGTGAAGGGGACCGTCCACCGGGCGCAAGGCACGAGCCTCGAAACGGTGTTTGACCGTCCCGTCGACCGGGACGAGATGTACCGGCGTCAGGCCGAGGCGTTTGTCAACGCGGTACGGGGCGACGGTGACCCCGGCGTCCTCGCGACCGGTGCCGAAGGTCTCCGGGCCTTGGCTGTCGTCGAGGCGGTACGATCCAGTTCGGCGACCGGCCGCCCAACTCCCGTGCCATGGCCCGACCTCTCCACCCCGTCCTCGCCCTGATCCCCGCCCGCGGCGGAAGCAAAGGGTTGCCCGGCAAGAACATCCGCCCGCTCGCGGGCCGACCCTTGCTCGCCCACTCTGTCGCCCTCGCCAAGATGTGCCCCGCCGTCGCCGAAGTGGTCTGCAGCACCGACTCGGAGGAGATCGCCGCCGTCGCCCGTGAGGCCGGGGCCAGTGTGCCCTGGCTCCGCCCGGACAGCCTGAGCGGCGACACCGCCGCCATGTGGCCGGTGGTCCGCCATGCTCTGGAGAACACCCCCGGCGACTTTGGGTCTGTCCTGCTCCTGGACCCAACGAGCCCCGGGCGCGTGCCCGAGGACATCGCCGCCTCGGTCCGTCGGCTGGAGGCCGACGACGCCGCCGACGGCGTGGTCGGCGTGTCCGAGCCCGAGTTCAACCCGATCTGGCACTGCGTGGTCGAGCGTGACGGCCGCATGGCCGACCTCGTGCCTGAGGGACGGACGTACACGCGACGGCAAGACTTGCCGAGGGTGTTCCGCATCAACGCTTCCTTGTACCTGTGGCGCGCCGACTTCGTCCGGTCATGCGACAACTGGCGTGACGGGCACATGCTCCTGCACGAGATCCCCGAGTCACGGGCGATCCACATCGACACGATCGACGAGTTCGACGCCGCCTCGCGGGCCATTGCGGAGGGACGGGTCACTCTCCCGTGGTTGGCCCGATGAGCGACGTCCGCGACCTTATGTCCCTCGACGGCCGGGTGGCGTTGGTCACCGGCGGGGACGGCCACTTGGGCCGGGTCGTCTGCACGACCTTACGCGGATTGGGTGCCCACGTCGTCGCCCTGGACCGCGCCGCCTCCGAGGGCGTCGTCGCCTGTGACTTGGCCGACCAGGGCGCCGTCGAAGCCGTCACCCGGCAGGTGACCGCCGACCACGGCCGGCTCGACGTCGTCGTCCATTGCGCCGCGTTTGTGGGCACCACCAAGCTGCCGGGATGGGCCGAACCGGCCGAGTCCCAGTCTGCCGAGGTCTGGGGGCAGGCCCTGGCCGTCAACGTCAGTTCGCTTTTCACCATCGTCCAGACCGCCCGGCCCTTCCTCGCCGCCAGTGGCAAGGGTTCAGTTGTGGCGGTGTCGTCGATCTACGGCAAGCACGGCCCCGACATGCGCCTTTACGAAGGGACGTCGATGGGCAACCCGGCTGGATACGGGGTCACCAAGGGGGGCCTTGAGCAACTCGTCCGCCACATGGCGGTCACGATGGCGCCCGACGTCCGTGTCAACACGATCAGCCCCGGCGGCATCTTCCGCGGCCAGCCCAGCACCTTTGTGGAACGCTACGAGCAACGCACCCCCATGCGGCGTATGGCCACCGAAGCCGACATGGCCGGTGCGGTCGCCTACCTTTGCACCGACCTTTCCCTCTACGTGACGGGGATCGACATCCCGGTGGACGGCGGCTGGGGGGCCTGGTGAGCTGCTTCATCATCGCCGAGGCCGGGGTGAACCACAACGGATCGCTTGACTTGGCCATGAAGCTGGTCGACGTCGCCGCCGACTCTGGGGCGGACGCGGTCAAGTTCCAGACGTTCAGTGCCGACCGGCTGGTGACCAAATCGGCCCGCAAGGCGGCGTACCAGGCCGAGACCACCGGCGCGGGCAACCAATACGAGATGCTCAAGGCCCTGGAACTGACCGCCGACGACTTCCGACAGCTCGCCCGCCACTGCCGCGAACGCCATGTCGAGTTCATGTCCACCCCGTTCGACCTGGAAGACGCCGACCTGCTCGCCGACATCGGCGTGCGGGCCTTCAAGACACCGAGCGGCGAACTGACCAACCTCCCCTATTTGGAGCACGTGGCGCGGAAAGGCAAGCCCATGTACGTCTCCACCGGCATGGCCGACCTCGGCGAGGTCGAACGCGCCGTCTCAGTGGTCCGCTCTGCCGGTAACGACGATCTCACCCTGCTCCACTGTGTCAGTTCCTACCCGGCCCCGTTCGACCAGGTGAACCTCAACGCGATGGCGACGATGGAGTTGGCCTTTGGCGCACCTGTCGGGTTCAGCGACCACACCCAAGGCATCGAGGCGTGCGTGGCCGCCACCGCTGTCGGGGCCGCGTGTCTGGAAAAGCACTTCACCTTGGACCGGAGCCTGCCCGGACCCGACCACCAAGCGTCGCTCGAGCCTGACGAGTTGAGGCGGCTGGTCACGGCGGTCAGGAATGTCGAGGCGGCCCTGGGCGACGGGGTCAAGCGACGGATGCCGTGCGAAGAAGACACTGCGCGGGTCGCGCGCCGGAGCGTCACCCTGTCGCGTCCAGTAAGCTCCGGGCACGTACTGGGCGCAAGCGACCTTGTCCTACGCCGCCCCGGCGACGGCGTCACGCCTGACCGGATGTCGGAATGCGTGGGGCGGACGGTCGCCCGTGACCTGCCCGAAGGAGCAACCCTCCAGTGGGCCGACCTGAAATGAGGCGTGTCGGCGCGGTCACCGTCGCCCGGAGCGACTACGGGCTCTACACCCCGGTCTTTGACGAGGTCCTGGCGCGCGGCATGGACCTCGGCGTCGTGGCGGCCGCCGCCCACCTCAGCCCTCGGTTCGGCCACACCGTCGACCAGATCGTGGCCGACGGCTATCCGGTCGTCGAACGCCTCGACTTCACGCCGGAAGACGACTCGCCGGCAGTGGTCGCGGCGGCGGCGGGCCGGGCCACCGCGATGTTCGCGGAAGCCTTCGCCCGCCAAGGGTTCGACATCCTCCTCCTGCTCGGCGACCGCTACGAAATGCACGCGGCGGGCGTGGCGGCCGTCCCCCTCTTGCTCCCCCTCGCCCACATCCACGGGGGAGAGGAGACCACGGGGGCGATCGACAACGTGTACCGGCACAGCCTGACCAAGCTGGCCCACCTTCACTTTGCCAGCACCGAGTCCCATGCCCGGCGCATCCGGCAAATGGGCGAGGAGGACTGGCGGGTGACCGTCAGTGGCGCCCCGGCGGTCGACCGCATCATGCGCGCCGGTCCGGTGCCCTTGGAACAGGTGGAGGCCCGACTGGGGCATGCGTTCCCAGAGGGTTCGGTCGTCGCGACGTTCCACCCCGTCACGACCGAGCCCGGTGAGGCCGAGAGTCAAGCGGAGACCTTCCTGCGCGCCCTCAAACGGTTTGGAAGGCCGGTCGTCTTGACCATGCCCAACGCCGACCCGGGCGGGCTGGCCGTGCGTCGTGTGGTGGCCCGATGGGCCGGGGAACCTTGGCTTCACATCCACGAGAACTTGGGGGCCAAGTTCTATGTCGGCGTGATGTCCCATGCAGGGGTCATGGCGGGCAACTCCTCCAGCGGCATCATCGAGGCGGCGTCCTTTGGCCTGCCCGTCGTGAACGTCGGTGACCGCCAACAGGGCCGGGAGAGGAGTGGCAACGTCATCGACGTCCCATGTCAGGAAGAGCCCCTGCTCGCCGCCCTCCACCAGGCCGCCACAGACCCTGCGCTCAGGGGATGTCAGAACATCTACGGCGACGGCCAGGCGGCACGGCGCATCGTCGACGTTTTAGAGTCGGTCACGCTGGGACCTGGACTCATCAAGAAGCCGTTTGTCGACCGTTTGTAAGGGAAAGTCCTGGAACACCGGTGGCTTGTATGCCGTCCATCAGGTAAAGATTCACTTATCGCCTTTGGCGGATGGTTTGACATGATTGGGATCGACGGTGGGAGGCCCGGCTATTTCCCGGGGGTGAGGCAATAGCTCGGCTTCGGAGTATCGACAATATCGCGACGACGTCCACGTCGACGATCCGCGATTTGCTCGGCATGATCAACCGGAACACCACGGGGATCGCCATCGTGGTGGACGCCGACCAGCGACTCGTGCGCACGGTGACCGACGGTGACATTCGCCGCGCCATCCTCTCTGGGGCCCGACTGGACGTCCCGATCGCCAAGCTTCCCACCCACTTCCCGAGCCAAGTCGCCGTCACCGCCCGGCAGGGCACCAGCGACAAGGACATGCTCGCCCTGATGCGCGAGCGACAGGTGCAGCAGTTACCCGTCCTTGACGAGGATGACCGCCTTGCCGGCGTCGTCACCATGCACGACCTCGTCCCGGAGCCTCCGCCGACGCTGGGGGCGGTGGTCATGGCGGGCGGCTTCGGCACCCGCATGCGGCCGCTGACGAGCGACCTCCCTAAGCCGATGTTGCCCATCGGCGACCGACCGCTGTTGGAGCGGATCGTCTCCCAACTGCGCGAGTCCGGCATCCGCGAAGTCAGCCTGACCACCCACTACCTGCCCGAGATCATCGAGGCCCACTTTGGGGACGGCAGCCAGTTTGGCGTGACGATCAACTACGTCAACGAACAGACCCCTCTCGGCACCGCGGGGGCCCTCCGGCTTCTGGACCGGCCCACCTTCCCGTTGCTCGTGATCAACGGTGACATCCTGACGAACGTCGATTTCCGCTGGATGAAGCGGTTCCACGAGGAGCATCAGGCCGACCTCACCCTCGCCGTGCGCCCACATGAGACGACCATCCCATATGGCGTGGTCGAGACGGACGGCCCCATCCTCACCTCGCTTGTCGAGAAGCCGACGGTCCGCCACTTTGTCAACGCCGGCATTTATCTGCTCGGCGAGAGGGCGTTTGACCACATCGGCGACGACGGGCGCCTGGATATGACGCAGTTGGTGGACGCCATGCTCGCCGTCGGGCGGCGGGTCGCCACGTTCCCCCTTACCGAATACTGGATCGACATTGGCCAAATGAGTGACTACGAACGCGCCCAAACTGACTTCGCCAACGGGGTCATCGCCCTTTGAACTGGTCAGGACGCCGCGTCTTGGTGACGGGGGCGGGCGGGTTCATCGGCAGCCATTTGGCCGAGCGGCTCGTCGAGGAAGGCGCGTCAGTCCGGGCCTTCGTCCACTACAACGGCGCGGGACGTCGAGGTTGGCTGGACAGTTCTCCACATGCCGATGCGATGGAGTTTGTCGCCGGTGACGTCGCCGACCAAGAGTCGGTCTGGGCCGCCGTCAGCGGGTGTGACACCGTGTTCCACCTGGCCGCGTTGATCGCGATCCCCTACTCCTACGTCGCTCCCCGCTCCTACGTCCGGACCAACGTCGAGGGGACCCTGAACGTCATGGAGGCCTGTCGCCGACTCGACGTCGGCCGGGTCGTCCACACTTCGACGAGCGAGGTCTACGGCACTGCCCTCCACGTGCCCATCGACGAAGAACACCCCCTTCAGGGCCAGTCACCCTATTCGGCCAGCAAGATCGGGGCGGACAAGGTCGCCGAGTCCTACCACCTCTCCTTCGGCCTGCCCGTCGTCACGGTGCGGCCCTTCAACACCTACGGCCCGCGCCAGTCAGCCCGGGCGGTGATCCCCACGATCATCTCCCAGTGCCTTGCCGGGCAGACGGTCAAGCTGGGCAACCTCGACCCGACCCGCGACCTCAATTTCGTCACCGACACGGCGTCCGGGTTCCTCGCCGCCGCGTCGGCGGACAACGCCTCCGGCCAGACCTTCAATATTGGGACCGGCCGCGAGATCAGCATCGGCGACCTCGCTCGCTTGATCGGTGAGATCGCGGGACGACCCGTCGACATCACGACCGACGCCCAGCGTGTCCGCCGCACCGGCAGTGAAGTCGAGCGGTTGCTGGCCGACACCACCAAGTCCAAGCGCGAACTCGGCTGGTCGTCCAAGGTCACTCTGGAGGAGGGGCTGGCGCGGACCATCGAATGGCTGCGTGCCAACCAGGGCCACTACCGCGCGGGTGTCTATGCCGTCTGAGGCGTTGACCCGGGTCCCGCTCAGCGTCCCCGAGATCGGGGGCAACGAATGGGCCTATGTCAAGGAGTGCCTCGACACCGGCTGGGTCTCGTCGGCGGGGCCGTTCGTCGACCGGTTCGAGCGTGAGTTTGCCGCCAGGTTAGGAGTCAAGCACGCGGTCGCTTGCGCCAGCGGCACCGCCGCCCTCCATGTCGCCCTTATCTGCGCCGGGGTGAGGCCAGGCGACCTTGTCCTCACATCGACGGTGACCTTCATCGCGTCAGTCAATTCGATCGTCTATTGCGGTGCCGAGGCCGTCCTGATCGACGCCGACCCACGTTCGTGGCAAATGGACGTTCCCGGCGTCGTCGCGTACCTCGAGACCCAATGCGAGCGACGGGCCGACGGCCTGTATGAAAAGGCCTCGGGAGCCCGGGTCGGGGCCGTCATGCCCGTGCACATCCTTGGGTGCCCGGTCGATATGGACCCCCTCATGGAGGTCTGCGGCCGTCTCGGCGTCCCGGTCGTCGAGGACGCCACCGAGAGTCTGGGCGCCACCTACCGCGGCAAGAACGTCGGCACCCACGGGGTGTCCGCCTGCTTCAGCTTCAACGGTAACAAACTCCTGACCACCGGCGGGGGTGGCATGATCGTCACCGACGACGACGAGACCGCCCGAAGGGCGAAGCACCTGACCACCCAGGCCAAGCTCGACGAAGTCGAGTTTGTCCATGACGAGGTCGGCTTCAACTACCGACTACCCAACGTGGCCGCCGCGATCGGCGTCGCCCAGTTGGAGCGTCTCGACGAGTTCCTCGCGACCAAGCGTCGGATCGCCGACACCTACACCCACGCCCTCGCCCCTCTGGGGTTTGAATCCCAAACACCGCCCGAAGGGGCCCACTCCGCATGGTGGCTCTACACCACCAAGGTGCCCTTCGAGTCGAGCCGCCCGGCGATGCGCGCCCTGCACGAGGCCGGTGTCCAGACCCGCCCCTTGTGGCAACCCGCCCACCGCAGCCCCGCCCATCCCCGACTCCACCGGTTCGCCTGCCCTGTCGCCGACGAGCTCAACGCGAGGTGCCTGAGCCTGCCCTGCTCGGTGGGCCTTACCGAGGCCGACCAAGGGCGCGTCGTCGAAGTCCTCCGCAACCTCACTAGGTAGACTCCTCGACCAATGGCGGGCGCCGGCGGGACATTGACTTCGGCCCCGGGACGCCGCTCGGCGCTCTCCGACTTCCATCTGTACGTCATTCTCGCGTCGGTTCTGTTCGTCGCGCTCAACCTGGTCCTCAAGAAGTCCATGTTCGCCATGGGCGTCCAAGACGGCTTCTTCATCCAGATCACCACGGTCCAGGACATGTGGATGAAGGACTCGCGCGAGATCTTCACCGACCCGCTCTACATCCTGCACTCGGTGCGGCTCGTCATCGTCAGCCCGTTCTTGCTCAGTTGGGTCCGCAACTGGCCACCGTTCCTTGAGTCCATCTTCCTCCTGCCGTTCCTCCTGCCGATCGCCCTGGCGAAGTTCAACGGCAAACAACACGTCGCCCAGCTTTGTGTCTTCCTCGTCCCCTACGCACTCAGCTTCCGGACCTCCCTGATCGTCTGCGGCTTCGCCTATCTCTATCTCCACCTGTTTTCCGACAAGCGGTCTCTTTGGTACTTCGTGATGAGCGCCCTCTTGTCGTTCCTGAGTTCCGGCGTCGCCCTTGCCTGGCTGATCGTGTTCTGGTTATGCCAGGCAAAGTTCAAGGTCGGCACATTCGCCAAGGCCACGACGTGTCTCATCGTCGCCACCGGACTGACCTTTTCGGCAATCCAAAAGCTGGCGTTCTTCTCGGGTGACACCGTCGGCTACACCAAGTCAAAGGGGATCGCCGCGGCGATCGAGCGCAACACGATCACGGTGAGCTACGTCGTGAACGACACACCAAGGTTCGCCGTCTATCTGCTCCTCGCCGCGTTCTCCGCCTTCTTCCTCTTCCTCTTGCTGAACAACCGGCGGACACCCAAGTTCTTGCTCTTGTTCTTCTTGGCCTCGGTCCCCGGATTCTTCTTCGAGGGCCTTTCCGTCGCCGCCTACATCATGCCGATCGTGTGGGCGATGGTCGGGGCATACGTCGTCCAAACGAACGGCCCGTCGCCGGCCCTGCCGACATGAACAAGCCGAAGGCCAGGGTCGAGTCCGTCGACGTCTTGCGGGGGTTGTTCGCCGCCGCGATCATGGTCTATCACTCCCTGACGTGGACGGAGCTTGTCCATGCCGATTGGGGCACGCGGTTGCTCCACTTTGTCGGGATCTACGGCGTCGAAGCCTTTTTTATCATCTCGGGCTTCAGCATGGCCTACGTCTACGGCGGCAAGGACTTCAAGAAGCGGTCGACGTGGGCGGACTTCGGCCTGAAACGGTTCGCCCGGATCTGGCCGCTTTACGTCTGCGCGACTCTTGTGGCCACCACGTTTCGGCTCGTCCAGAAGAGCGACCACGGCCTCGACCCCGCCAACCTGGCCCTGAACGCGACCCTTCTGTTTGGGTTCGTCGACCCGGCACGGTCGTCCATTGTCGGAGGTTGGTCGATCGGGGTCGAGATGGTGATGTACGCCCTGTTCCCGTTGCTCGTGCTTGCCCGGCAAGCCGGGCGGGCCCCGTTCGTCATCACGGTCGGGGCACTGGCCGGACTGTCCGCGTGGATGACTTCCCGACTCGACCCCGCCCTGCCCCTCGCCGACCAGTGGTCTGCCTATGTCCATGTCGCCAACCACGCCGTGCTCTTCGCCCTGGGCATGGCGGTCGTCGACATCACGTCCGCGAGGACAAGTCAGACCTCCGCCAAACCCTGGCTGGGAACGGTCCTCGCCACCGCCCTTCTGGTCGCCCTCGCCCTTCTATTCGGTGGCACGGAAACCGCCGTGGTCACGGGATGGGCCCGGCTGCTTCTTGTCGCTTCAAGCCTCGCCCTCGTCATCGCAGTCGTGCCCGTCCCTGTCGGGCCTGGTCCACTTGGCAAAGCGGGCACGCGTTTGGGAGCACTCAGCTACGCCGTCTACCTGTTGCACCCGTTCGTCTTCAACGGGCTCAGGCTGGTGGCCAAGGGCTTGCCGGCTATGGCCTTGGTCGGCGCGACATGGCTCCTCACCCTTGTCCTCGCCCAAGCGGTCTACACCTACCTAGAGATGCCCGCCCAGAACTGGATCCGTCGACTGGGGACGGCTAGATCGGCGCCATAAGGGCGTCGACATCGACCGGCGCGGAACCGTCAGAGTCGAGGAACGTGCGGCACCACAGTTCGAAGGCCACAAGCTGGCGGATTTCGCGCGTGTGGTTGGCCGAGCCCCCTTCGTGACGCGCCAAAACGTCAGTGACCGTCTGTTGGTCGAAGACCCCCCGGTCGAGGAACGGCCCCTCGGTCAGGAGGGTACGGGTCAATGGCCGCAGGGTGTCCTTGAACCATTCGCCGATCGGTACCGTGAACATGCGCTTCTTGCGGTCGGTCAGGGTCGGCCCGAGCAAGTCTCGCACTGCCTCCTTGTACGCCCACCGCGTCACATTGCCCTGCAGCTTGAGGTCACCCGGCACCTGGAAGGCAAACTCGGCCAGGGCCCGGTCCAGGAACGGTTCACGTGCCTCCAGCGATACCGCCATCGCCATGCGGTCGGGCTTGACCAAGTTGTTCCCCGGCAGGAGGAGGGCGACGTCCAACCACATGGCTTGGTTGCGCCGGTCCCAATGCGGCACCTGGTCAAGGGCGGCCCGGGTCACCGTCCGGGTGTCCCAGTCCGACGCCACCCGCCGCTGGGCCGGAGAGTAGAGCGACCTCTTCAGGTCCTCGGTGAAGAGGGAGATGTGGTCGTGGTACGTGTCGCCAAACTGGCGGTCACTGAGCCCAGCGACGTCCTTGACGAAGAAGTCGGTGTACTTCTCATAACCCCCGAACAACTCGTCGCCACCGTCCCCGGTCAGCACCATCTTGACGTGTTCCACCGCCAGTTGGGAAAGGCGCATCGTCGGCAAGAACGAAACGTCGCTGTGAGGCTGGTCGCAGTGGTAAACCGCCTTCGCCCAGTCGGCGACGATCTCCGGCCCGACAAAGTCCAGGGTGTGGTCGGTGGCGAACCGGTCCGACGCCTGCCGCGCGTATTCGCTCTCGTCAAACCGCTCGTCGTGAAAGCCGATCGAAAACGTCCTCACCGGCTTGTCGGTGTGGCGGCCCATCAAACCGACGACTGTGCTGGAGTCCAGGCCGCCGGAAAGGAACGCGCCGAACGGCACGTCGGCGCGCATCCGGATCTCGACCGAACGGCTCAGCAATGACTGGAACGTGTCCTTGAACTCGTCGATGGTCCAGGGGCGTTGCTCCTGCTTGGTCAGGTCCCACCAGCGCCTGACCTCGGTCTTGTGCGCCGAGACCTCGATCAGGCAACCGGGCATCAGATGCCTGACACCCTTGAACAGCGTCCATGGCGCGGGAACGTAGCCGTAGCTCAGGTAGTGGTGGAGGGCCTCGTCGTCCATCTGCCGGGGCACCCCGGCCCGCAGCAGTGATTTGATCTCCGAGGCGAAGAGCACCCGGTCGCCGTCGTCGGCCAGGAAAAGCGGCTTGACCCCGATGGGGTCGCGGGCGACGAGCATGGTCCCCGTCCGCCGGTCCGCGACCGCTATCGCGAACATGCCGCTCAGCTTGTCGAGGAACGCGGCACCGTGGCGGAGGTAGAGGTGGAGCAACACTTCGGTGTCGCTGTGGGTGCGGAACACGACGCCGGCCGCCGCCAATTCTCGACGCAACTCCACGTAGTTGTAGATTTCCCCGTTCTGGACGACCGACACCGCCCCGTCGTCACTGAAGAAAGGTTGGTCGCCGCCCTCGACGTCGATGATCGCCAGGCGCATGTTCCCGACGGCGCACGCCCCCCGGTGGTCCTCGCCGCGTCCGTCCGGCCCCCGGTGGCGTAGGGAGACAGCCATGTCGTCCACCAATGCCTGGGGCATCCCCCTCCCCTTGCGGTCAAAGTAGCCGTAAACGCCGCACATGCGTGCCTAGTATCCCCCGCGCGAGACAACCTGCTTCACCGTCAGGGCCAATATCTTGAAGTCAAGGGCCAATGACGGTGCCTCGGCGTACTCCAGGTCCGCGGCCAGCCGTTCCTGGGGTGTGGCGGTGCTCCGCTTGGTCGCTTGGGCAAGACCGGTGATGCCGGGCCTCACGCTGCACCGCTTTTGCCATTCTTCGGGGGTGTAGTCGGCCTCTTGCGCCGGGGTGTCCGGCCGCGGCCCGACCAGGCTCATGTCGCCGACCAGAACGTTCCAGAACTGGGGCAGTTCGTCCAGGCTGGTCTTGCGCAGGATCCGTCCCGCCCGCGTGATCCGGGCGTCGCCCACGGACGTGCGGTGCGATCCTTTCTTGTCCGCGTCCGAGACCATGCTACGGAACTTGAGGATCGTGAACACGCGCCCCCCCTTACCGACGCGCCTTTGGCGGTAGAACGGCCCGCCAGGGCTGTCTAGGGAAACCCATACCGCCAGCAACACCATCAAGGGAAACAGCAACACCAAAAAAAACGTGCTGCAGACAATGTCAAACAGTCTCTTCAACGCGGCTCCGCCGCTCGGCACGCCTCCGGTCCGCGACGTCCTGGACGACCGAGCACAACCGGGCCCGGTCAAGGGCGATCTGTTCCGCCGACCGCTCGAAATGCAGGGCCAGGGCGTCTCGCACCTTTCGGACTTCGGTTTCTAAGTCTAGACCACCAGGAAGGTCTTCCAGACGCTTCGCACCGCCAAAAAACGCGCGGGAAAGGATCACGATCGACGAGCCGGTGCGGGCGTGCTCGCCCAGGACCAACTCGGCGGGAAGCTCACCGCTGCCGACCCGGCTGACGCCGCCGAATCCGAACGGCTTGCCGGCCGCCTTGGCCTCGCTCGCCATCAAGTCAACCAGGCCACCCGACAACACCTCGAACAAGAAGTCGAGCCCCAGGGCGAGGTGGAGGTCGTTGAGGCCAAAGTAGACCTCGTCCAAACCGTCGGTCCTCACCACCGACCTCAGGCGGGTCATCGCCGCCGGGGTCTCCACCAAAGCGATGGTCCGCGCCCGCCCCCCGACCGCGTCGACAAACGACCGGACTTCCTCGGAGGTCGTGAACATCGGCAACATGACGGTGTCCGCCCCGGCCCGCACCACCTCGTCGATCTGCTGCGCCGACTGGTCGTGCCACGGGTCCACCCGGACCAGCAACTGGCCCTCGTCCACGGCCTCGCGGATCCGGACGACGTCGGCCAAGGTGTGGCGGCTGATCACCGTGTCCAGGTGACCCTGCCGCTCGGTCTTCCCCAAAAACTCCAGGTCAACGAAGATCCGGTCCACCCCGGCGTCGGCCGCCACCCGGGCCAGGCCAGGGTCGGCGGTGATCATCATCAGCCGCATCTGTCGTTCCTGTGTCATCTGTTACCTTTCAGCTTGCCCTTGATGGTCCACAAAAGCTTGCCCCTCGTGTCGACGTCTGTGGTCAAACCGACGGCTCCGGCGACGACCCCGATGACGACCGAACCGAGCACGCCGACCACGGCGGGCCCGTGCATCGAGCGCAGCGGCCACGCCAGTGCGACGAACACGAGGCCCGTCACCGCCGCCTGGACGACAGGGGTTTTACCAAAGACCGCCTGGAAGAGGTCGGCCCCGTGCCGGCGCCGGGCCACGGCGAGCAAGGACACCAACATCGCCCAGTGCACTCCGGCGGTCACCCACGCGAGGCCCGGCAGGTTGCCTTGTTGGACGGCAATGGCCGAGAGCCCGCAGGTCGCGAGCAGTCCAGCCCCGGTCACGACCAACGGCGTGGCCATGTCGCGCAACGAGTCGAAGACGGTCAAGACCAACGTGTTGAGCGCCTGGGGCAACAGACCGACCATCAGCACCGCGGCAAACATGCCGATGGGCGCGGTCTCCGCCGGGGTCATCTTGCCGTGCCCGTAAAGAAGCCGCGCCCAATCCAGAGCGAAGAACCCCATGCCGAGCGCGATCGGCAGACCGAGCGAGAAGACCACGCGGAGCCCTTGGGAAGCCAGGACGAGCCCGTCCTGGCGCGTCTCCGTGATGGCGAGCCGTTCGGCGACCACGGGAAAGAGGGCGACGCTCACCGATGTCAGGGCGACCCCCAAGGGCAGGTCCACCAGCTTGCTGGCGAGGTGCGCCAACGTCATCCCGCCGTCCCCGAAACGCGACGCGAACGACCGCAGGACCACCGGCATGGTCAAGAGCATCACCCCCGCCCCAAGGGCCTGGAAGAACCGAAGGACCATGCTTCGTCCGATCAGCCACCGCGCGTCTCCCCCCGGTTGGCGGTACTTTCGGGCCGGAGAGAGTTGCACGGCCAAGCCCAGGCACGCGCCGACCACGACCGCGACCGACACGGCTTGGAGCCGGAACACCGAGCCAAAGGCCAAGGCGACGACAAGGGCCAGGTTGTAGAGGAACGACGAGACGGCCGGCGGGCCGAACCGGTCGTGGCTCTGCAGGAACGCCCTGCTCACCGCCACCATCGCCGTGACGGGCACCGCCCACAGGCAGGTGGCGACCAGCGGACGCGCGGTGGCCATCGCACTTTCGGCGACGCCCGGAGCGACGATCCGGACCACCCAGGCCGATCCCAACGAGAGCACCAGGGTCAAGGCGACCGCCATGCCCAAGACAAGCCGGGTGGCCTGGACATACAGTTGCCATGCCTCTTGGGGAGGACGACGTTTGAACTCCGGGATCAGCGCGGCGCCGATCGCGCCGCCGACGAGGATCGCCAAGAGAGCGTCGGGGACGGTCATCACCAGGACGGCGACGTCGGCCTGCACCGTCCGACCGAACATGGCGGAGACGAGCAGGTCGCGGACAAAGCCCAAGAGCCGCCCGGCGAGGACACCGCCAAAGACGACGAGCCCCGCCCGGACGTGACGGCTCATCGCGCCCTTTGCAAGACCAATTCGTCAGCGAGCTCCGCGACCCGGTCGGCGGCCGAGCCCAACGGCGGGAACGGCAGGTCGCCGACGACCGGACGGGCGACATGGGCGTCGAGGAGTTCGAGGCAATGGTCGAGGTCCCGCGCCCAATGGCCCGCGCCGACGGACGGGTAGTCGATGGGCCCGGCGGATACTGGAAGGTCGACCTGGACCAGCAACTTGCCCATCAACGCGGCCTGCAAACCCACTGTCGACGACACCACGACGACCGCGTCGACCGCCTTGAGGAGGGCGGCAAGGTCGTCGTCACGCCCACTGGTCTCGATGCCTGGGTCAAGGGCGTCGGCCCCCGACCTCTCGTTGGGGTGGGGCCGGTAGACCATCCGCCACCCAGGGCGGGTGCTGACCGCTTTGGCCAAGGTGCGGGCGATCTTGGCTCCCCAGTCAGGGTCGGTCGGCTCGGGTTGGGACGCCCACAGGATGACCTTGTCCTGCCCCCAACCCTTACTCTCCCGCAAGTGGGCGGCGTCCACGGCGACCTGTGGCCCGCCCATCTCGTCAAACGCGGGGTTACCCGTCACGACGACTTCTTCCGGCTGTCGCCCGGCGTCGATCAACGCCTTGCGGACGAGGTCGGCGAGCACACACACCTTGGTGCCGTAACCGGGGCGGCGCAAACGGCTTTCATTGCCGCAGACCATAAGGTCGAGCACGACGACAGACGGGACTCCCGCCTCCGCGGCGACTTCAATCGCGGCCTGCTCTGACCGGGGGCTGTTCGTCGCCAAGACGAGGTCCGGCTGCACCTTGTCGATGACCCGCCGCATGAACCGCTTCGGCAGGAACGCCTGACGTCGATTGCTGGCATAGAGGGAAGCGGCCCGCTCGGCGCCATGGTCGGCCACGAGTTCGGAGTAGCAGATCCCCAGGTAGGCCTCTGTCTCACCCGGGCGCACGTCCGGATGAGGAGGATGCCCGGCGGCCAGGCGCTTTCCGGTCTCCAGGGCCTCCGCGTCACCGGGTTCGATGAAATCGACGTAACCCAGGCTGCTGATACCTTTGCGGGCCAAGAGGCCGGCCGCCGTTGTCAACGCCATGACGACGACCTCGTGACCGCGTTCGACCAGCTTGGGCACGACGCTGGCGACGATCTGGGCGTGGCCCGCGCCATAGGTGACGCACAAGACACGGCTCATCTCTTTCGGCCCTTCCTGACCGCCACGACCGAGCCGATGAACCCGCCCAGCACGAGCCCGGCAAGCATGTTCAGTCCGTATTTTTTGTTGACCGGCTCCTCAAGCAAGTAGGGCTCGTCCAGCACCGACCACTGCAACTTCTCGACCTTGTTGCGGACATCCTCCTGACGGAACGCGGCGAGGGTGGACTCGTAAGCCGAGTTTGTCGTCCGAATGTCGCTGAGCAACGACCGGTACCGACGGGCTTCCTCGGGGGCGACCTTGGCCCGCTCGGCCGCGTCTTCGGCCAACCAGCGGGTCGTCAGCTCGGCAGCAAAGAGGGCGGCGGCCGACTCGTCGATCCCCTTTTGGACCGATGTCACCTTCGCCTGCACTTCTTGTTTGATGGAGTTCTGGGTGAACCGAAGGTTGTCCTCGGCGTCCTTGACCTGCTGGGTACCCGGTTGGTACCGCGCCCGCGCGGCGTCCAGGTTGTAGCGCGCCTTGAGCAGGTCCTTGCGCCAGTCGGCGATCTGCGAGTCCCCCGTCGGCAGGTTCAGGTCCATCGCCTGGCCGATCTTGGCCGCTTGCGTGATCTTCGCCTGCAGGTTCCGGCGGGCCCCTTCATGTTCGATACGGGCCGACTCCGCACGGCGCAGGTACTCCGAGCCGGTGAAGTCCTCGGTCGAGGAGGGCGAGGTCTTGGCGGTCTTCTGGAACTCCGCCAGCCGAGCTTGAGCCTGGTCAAGCGCGGTCTTGTTGGCTTCGACCTCCTTGGCTAGGTCGCTGCTGATGCGGTCGCTGACATTGAAGAGGAGGCGCTGGTCCAATTGCTTGAGCCGGTCCAGTACGGCGACCACCGCGGCCAGGGTCTTCTTGTCTGAATATCCGCGGAAGGCGACTTCGAGTTGCCGTCTTTCGGGCATCTCGTTGATGTCCATCGAGTTCTCGACGTCTTTGACTCTGACCTCGGCCTTCTCCGAGATCAGTTTCCGCATGTCGTGGCTCTTCACCACGCCGCCGAGATACTGGACGTCGCTGGACGTGTTGATCGCCAATTGGACGATGGTCCCCGCACCGGTGCTCTGGGCCCGGGGGAAAAGGACAGAAAACCGTGCCTCGTACAAGGGCGGGACGATGAATGTGAAGAGCCCGACCAACAAACACAGGCCAAGGGCGACGCTCCCGACCAACTTCCACGATCGCAGGAGTATGTGAAGCGTGTCGCTGACGTCGATCACGTCTTCCGTCGGCGTCGCGGCCATGACCCGGTATTTTAACCTTAACCCCGGGTGGGCAGGTAGGATTCCTCCCATGTCGCGGGTCAAGGTTTTATGCCTCGCCAGCTTGTTGTCCCCTTCGGCGTTGGCCTTGGCCCAATTCGGCGGGTCTGGTGAGTTCCCCAGCTTTCGGAACATGTCCGCCCTCCCCGGATCCGGGTTTGGCGTGACCGCCCGGGGCCAAGCCGGGTTTCGTGGCGCGATGGCCTATTCGACACCGGTCGCCTACGCCCTCGCGCCGTGGGAAGTGGTGACGGGTATGACGATCGTCTCCCACGACTGGGGGTTTGCCTTTCAGGACGCTTCAAGTGGCGACTCGACCTCAGGGAACGGCTCGGTGCAACTCCAGTTCGGGCTACCCGTGGGCAAGTTCGGCGCCCTGTCTTACGGTGTCCTCGTCAAGAGTTCCCACGGCGACAATTCGGGAACGGTCCAATGGACTCCTCCCGGCCAGTCGGGACCGGTCCGCTTTGCCATCGGCGTGCAGGACTGGCGAGGGCGGGGCGGCTCGTCGGGGTTTGGCCAGCCCGACGACCGGGCGTGGTCCCGGTCGGTCTATGCAGTGGGCACCTGGCAGGCCCTCGACGACACCTACGTCACCCTGGGTTACGGCGACCAGCACCGCTTTCGTGGTGTCTTCGGCAGCGCCAGCCACGCCGTCACGCCCCGCCTGAAAGCGGTCGCGGAGTACGACACGTTCAACTGGAACTGGATCGTCGCCTATGACCTAGGCAAAGTGGCGGGCCCCGTGATGAAAGACCGGCGTCCCGTCCAGGTCGTCGCCTTTGTCGGCCAAGAAGCGGGCAAGTTCGGGTTGTGGGGATTCAACGTCCGGTTCTAAGGGCCAGGGGTCCACGGTCGACAAGGCACCGGCACCGCGTCGCTGTGCCATAATGGGCGTCGAGCGCGGGTGTAGCTTAGTGGTAAAGCTCCAGCCTTCCAAGCTGGCCATGTGGGTTCGATTCCCATCACCCGCTCCAACCAGACCAGTCAGCGGGTGTAGTTCAATGGTAGAGCGTCAGCTTCCCAAGCTGAATGTTGCGGGTTCGAGTCCCGTCACCCGCTCCAGAGGTCCGCTTTGACCCCACGGATCGCCATCATCGGTGGTGGCGGGCATGCCCGTGTGGTCGTCGATCTGGCCCGCGCCCTGGGCCGGACCATCGTGGGGATTTTTGACGACCGTCCCGGACAGCAGGGCCAATCCGTCGACGGTTGCCCGGTCGTGGGGACACTCATGGACCTGGTCGGTCGTCCGCGGGACGACTTCGAGGCCGTCGTCGCCATCGGTGCCAACGACGTGAGGCTCCGCGTCGCTTCAGAATGTCCGACCAAGTGGGCCACCCTCGTCCATCCCGCCGCCACCGTCTCGCCGTCGGCGACCCTCGGCCACGGCACCTTGGTCATGGCCGGCGCCGTCGTCCAGCCGGGCACGACCCTGGGTGACCATGTCGTGGTGAACACCCGGGCCAGCGTCGACCACGACGGGGTCGTCGCGGACGGGGTCCACATCGCCCCCGGCGCGACGGTGTGCGGAGGCGTCCACATTGGTGACGGTGCCTTGGTGGGGGCGGGGGCGGTCCTTCTTCCCGGGGCAAGGGTCGGCGCCTGGGCCGTGGTCGGGGCGGGGGCCGTGGTCCGCGACGAGGTACCTGCCGCCGAGACGTGGGTCGGCGTACCCGCGAAGAGGCGCGTCGTTTAGCAGCCCTACACCAACTCGGCGACGGGTTCCTGCTTGACCATCTCCGCCAGCAAACCGCTGTGCGACTCCATCACGTGACGCAACGCCTCGCGCGAGTTCGGCACCCCGTAGCGCAAGTGCACGTCGTGGGCATGGCTGGCCGCCTCGAGGGCCGCCGCCCCGCCGTTGAAGAGGTTCTCGGCGTCTGATATGTCGAGTTCTTGCCCGTTGACCGCCAAGAACCCCGCTGTGGCGGCGAGGGCGGTCGCACGGTTTCCGCTGGCGAAGGGGGCCAACTTGGCGAACCCACCCAAGAGCCGGGCAGCTTGGCCAAAGACGTCGGTGCTCGTGCCGTAGGCGTACTGGTAGAAGACACCTTCCTCCAGTGTCGCGTAGTTGTATTTCTGTGGCGTACCCGTGAGCTGCAGGTTCAGCCAGACGAGGTCGGGGACGGTCAGGTAATGCACCGGATCAGCTTATACCTCGTGGGAGGCAGGTTCGGGCTGGTCTTCGTCATGGCCGCCGTCATGGCCGGTCGGCGGACCCGAGGCAAGGCGACGCCTGAGCGACTCGCGGAGAAGGAGTTCGATCTGCGCGTTGACGCTACGTAAATCGGCCGCGGCCGACCGTTGGATCTGCTCCCAAAGGTCGGCCGGCAGCCGTAACAAGTAGCTCTTGCGTTCCGCCATCCGGGTGTCAGTTGTAGAGTGTGCCCGCGTTGACGACCGGTTGGGCGGAATGCTCGCTGCAAAGGACGACCATCAGGTTTTGCACCATTGTCGCTTTACGCTCTTCGTCCAATTGGATGACGCCTTCGGCGTCCATGCGGTTGAGGGCCATCTCTACCATGCCCACCGCACCGTCGACGATCCGCTGGCGGGCGGCGATCACCGCCGCCGCTTGCTGGCGGCGGAGCATGGCACCCGCGATCTCCGGGGCATAGGCGAGGTGCGAAAGCCGGGCCTCCAACACTTCGACCCCCGCCACAGCCAGCTTCTCACGGAGTTCGGCGAGCAGGTGGTCGCTCACTTCACTGGCGTTGCGGCGCAGGCTCGGCTGGTCGTCGTCGGCGTCATAGGGATAGCTGCTGGCGGAGTGCCGTAGGGCGGTCTCGCTCTGAAGCCGGACATAGTCCTCGTAGCTGTCCACGACAAAGCTGGCCTTAAATGTGTCGCTGACCTGCCAGACGATGATCGCCGCGATCTCGATCGGGTTGCCGACCAGGTCGTTCACCTTCAGCTTCTCCCCGTTCAACGTCCGGACGCGAAGCGACATGTTGCGCTTGCTCTGGAACGGGTTCGTCCAGTAGAAGCCTTGTTCCCGCACCGTGCCCGCGTATTTTCCGAAGAGCAGCAAGACTTTGGAGCCGTTCGGCTCGATGACCATGAAGCCACCGAGCAAGAGCGACCAGACGACGATGCCGATCACGCCCGGCAGGACAAGGTCCTCCTTGTTTTGTGACGCGGCCACGATGATCGTCGCTAGGGATCCAAAGAAGAGCGCCAAGCTGACGACAAGCATGACCCCGCCCGGCAGTGCGCTAATGTGTTTTTCCTTCACCGATGTAACCTCGATATCAATATGATATCACATCGATATCACGGCGGGTAGGACGGCAGGTTGCAAGAGTCTCAGGACCTGGCGCGGCGGACCGCGGCGGCCAACTCGTCGAGCAGCGGGACGGTCTCGTCAAATGCAAGGCAGGCGTCGGTGACGCTCTGGCCATAGACGGCCTGCCCCGGCACGTAGTCTTGCCTTCCCCCGACCAAGTGGCTTTCCAGCATGACCCCCATCACGTGAGGCGAGCCTCCGGCGACCTGGGCGGCGACGGCGGCCATGACGACTTTCTGCCGTTCGGGGTCCTTGCCGCTGTTGCCGTGGCTGCAATCGACGACCACGCGGGACGGCAAGCCGGCCGCGCCAAGCTTCGCGCTCGTCGCCGCGACGGTCTCGGCGTCGTAGTTCGGCCCACCCGCGCCTCCCCGGAGCACGACGTGGCCGCAGTCGTTGCCGGTGGAGTAGCTGAGGGCGGCGACGCCGTCCTTGGTCGCGCTGGGGAACCAGTGGGGCATCCGCGCCGCCTGGACGGCGTCCACCGCGGGCTGGATCCGTCCGTCCGTGCAGTTTTTGAACCCGACCGGCATGGAGAGGCCGCTGGCCAACTCCCGGTGGGTCTGGCTCTCCACTGTCCGTGCCCCGATGGCCCCCCAGCTGACAAAGTCGGCGATGTGCTGGGGCACCGTCGTGTCCAAAAACTCGGTCGCACAGGGCAGGCCCAAATCGGTGATGTCACGTAGAAGCGTCCGCGCCAACCTCAGGCCCTTGTTGATCCGAAACGACTCGTCTAGGTCCGGGTCGTTGATGAGGCCTTTCCAACCACCGACAGTGCGGGGCTTTTCAAAGTACGCCCGCATCACGACGAAGAGGTCGCCCGCGAGACGGTCTGCGTGGGGCTTGAGGCGTTGCGCAAATTCGAGGGCCGCATCGACGTCATGGACACTGCACGGGCCGACGAACACGGCAATGCGGTCGTCAACCCCCAAAAGGATGTCCCGCAACGATTCACGCGAGCTGGCGACCGTCTCGGCGGCGGAAGCGCCCTGGGGCACCTCCTCGATCAAGATCGCCGGCGGCAGCAAGGGTCGCGTGGCCTGGATGCGCAGGTCGTCGACGGGTCTTTGCATCATCTGCCATCAATAAACCCGGTCCACGCTCGCTGAAGAGCACACGCGCGGGCCGATTGGGCCAGAATCAGCCATGACACGGGTCCGCTCACTTGCAATGGCTTCGGCCTTGGCGTTTCTCGGCTTTACCGTCGCCACGTCATACGCGACCGGCCAAGAGCAGGAGAAGAAGGCCGAGGAAGTCTATAAGAACATCAAGACCTTCAAGGGTCAGCCCGCCAGCGCGATCATGCCCGCGATGCATGCGATGAGCCAGGCGTTGGGCACCGACTGCGCCCACTGCCACGAGGGCCAGGACTTCGCCAAGGACGACCTTCAGCCGAAAGACACCGCACGCGAAATGGTGGAGCTCACCAAGGAGCTGAACGACAAGTACTTCAACGGTCGGCCCGAGGTGACGTGCTTCACCTGCCACCATGGCCAGGGGCACCCCGACGGCACCGCGAGCCCCTTCCCGGTCGCGCCGCGCCTACGAGGTGCCGGTAGCAGCGCCGAGCCAGTCCTTACCGCGTTTGTCGAGGCGACCAAGAAGCCGTCGGGGACCACCCAACTCAAGTTTGTCGGGACGACAGAAGGGGACGGAGAATCCCACGAGGTGACGACTTACCAGGCATCAGACGGCCGGTTCTATGAGTCCGAAAAAGGTGGGTATACGATTGGATACGACCTCAAGGACGCCTGGTTCGACGCCGGTACGGGCCGCTCTGTGGTCCCGCCACCCGACAGCGACGCCTTAGTCCGCTTTGGCCGCACCTTCTGGTCTGGTCTGCCGTCGCTCGAGAAAGCCACGTCCGGCACCGAGACGGTGGACGGAAAACCGGCAAAAGTCGTCCGGGCGACGGTCGGTGCGACCCCGGTAAAGCTGTTCTTCGACCCGACGACAAAACTCTTGTTCCGTGTCGTGTACTTCGACCGTTCGATCGTCGGCCCAATGAACGACATCTACGAGTACGGTGATTACAAAGCGGTCGGCGGGACGATGGTGCCCATGACGATGTCGCACTGGGAGTCTGCGACGAAGAAGGTCTCGCGCAAGTACACGTCGGTCACTGTCGAGTCGTCGGTGGACGCGAAACAGTACTCGGTGAAGTGACGGGACAAAAAAAGAGCACCCAGCCGTTAGACTGGGTGCTCTTCACACTTTGAAAGCTCCATGCTTCAGTGACACGCGACCGACCTGAGTATGTTGGAGTTCCCCGGTGGGGTTCCAAGTTCTTACTCTTAAGGAGGTGATCCACCCACACCTTCCGGTACGGGTACCTTGTTACGACTTAGTCCCCCTTACCCCCCCCACCTTCGACCGCTCCCTCCTTACGGTTGGGCCACGGGCTTCGGGTGAAGACAATTCGGGTGACTTGACGGGCGGTGTGTACAAGACCCGGGAACGTATTCAACGCAGTATAGCTGACCTGCGTTTACTAGCGATTCCGCCTTCATGCAGTCGAGTTGCAGACTGCAATCTGAACTGAGGATGTATTTTTGCGATTAGCTCCACCTCGCGGTATTGCTGCGCTTTGTTTCATCCATTGTAGCATGTGTGTAGCCCCAGGCGTAACCGCCATGCTGACTTGACGTCATCCCCACCTTCCTCCGATTTACACCGGCGGTCTCTCATGAGTTCCCGGCATTACCCGCTGGCAACATAAGACGAGGGTTGCGCTCGTTGCTGGACTTAACCAAACACCTCACGGCACGAGCTGACGACAGCCATGCAACAGGTGTCTTCGGGCCATCCTTGTGGGATGGGGGCCTGCTTTCACAGGCTTACCCTTGATGTCAAACCTGGGTAAGGTTCTTCGGTTAGTATCGAATTAAACCACATGCTCCACCGCTTGTGCGGGTCCCCGTCAATTCATTTGAGTTTCAACCTTGCGGCCGTACTCCCCAGGCGGGATACTTAATGCGTTAGCTGCGGCACTAGGGGGGTCGATACCCCTAACGCCTAGTATCCATCGTTTAGGGCGTGGACTACCAGAGTATCTAATTCTGTTTGCTACCCACGCTTTCGCGCCTCAGCGTCAGGAAAGGTCCAGTGTGCTGCCTTCGCCATGGGTATTCCTCCTGATATCTACACATGTCACCGTTCCACCAGGAATTCTACACACCTCTACCTTCCTCCAGTCTGCCAGTTTGCAAAGCAGTTCCCGGGTTGAGCCCTGGGGATTTCACTTCACACTTAACAAACCGCCTACGCGCCCTTTACGCCCAGTAAATCCGGACAACGCTCGCCCCCTCCGTATTACCGCGGCTGCTGGCACGGAGTTAGCCGGGGCTTATTCACCAGGTACCGTCCTAAGTCTTTCCTGGTAAAAGGAGTTTACAGACCTAAATCCTTCATCCTCCACGCGGCGTCGCTGCCTCAGGGTTTCCCCCATTGGGCAAGATTCCTAACTGCTGCCACCCGTAGGTGTGTGGGCCGTGTCTCAGTCCCACTCGGGGGGATCATCCTCTCAGACCCCCTACACGTCGTCGGCTTGGTAGGCCGTTACCCCACCAACTACCTGATGTGTCATAAGCCGCTCCTGAAGCGAAAAACCATTTAGTCGAGTCTCGATGCCGAGTCTCGGCCACATCCGGTATTACCCGGTCTTTCGACCGTATATCCCAGTCTTCAGGGCACGTTGCTTATGTCTTACTCCGCCGTTCGCCACTAGGGATTGCTCCCTCGTTCGACTTGCATGTCTTAGGCACGCCGCCAGCGTTCGTCCTGAGCCATGATCAAACTCTCCGAAGAAATTTGCGATCCCGTTTCCGGGTTCGTGTTCTTTTTTGAGTTGACCTCTACTTGTGAATTTGGGTTCACGAGCTTTTGGTTCTAGTTTCCTTTGTCACTTCGCATTGCTGCGTCGAGCCAAAGGCTGTTGCGCTGTGTCACTTTCTGCTATGGAGCTTTCAATGTGCGGCCTCCGGGTCACCCCGAGGGCAAGGGAAATTATAGGCAGGCACCACGGGCCCCGTCAAGGGGTCCCGGTCAGTTTTTCTCTTTCCGGGTCCATTTCCGTGGATAACACCGTCTGGAAAGATGTATTGGCCGTTCCCGCCCCAGGTTCCCTAGGGGCTTTGCCTGATCTCTCGGACGGCCTGCGCCGCCGGCCCGGCGAAGGGACCCATCGGCCACCTCCGCACCACCTCCTCATAGAGGCGCGCCGCGTCCTCAGACCGCCGCGACCGCCGTTGCTTGAGCTTGGCCAGGCGGAACGTGGCGACTTCCAGGTCGGCGTCGGTGGCGTGCCGCCACTGGCGGACGGCAAGGTAGACCGTCTCCAAATGGTTGCTCACGCCCTTGGCTTCCAGCGAGGCCGCGGCGCCCATGATCGGCCCGGCCGGGAGGACCACCGGGCTCGTGCAAAGGGCGGCAAGGGTCCCGGCCAAGGCTTCGGGGTCCTCTTCGTCGACCAACTCCGGCAAGAGGCCCAAGAAATGCGCCAAGCATTCCTTGGACACCTGGCGACGTTGCAGGCTCTGCCACATCCACGAATGAGCCAGGTATGTGTCGTGCGGCGATCCCTCCGCTAAGTCGCGAAGCTCCCACGGTGCCAAGAGCCTGATGTCCTTCGACTCCGCCCAAGTGCTCTTGGACGTGCTCGTCTGGGAACTGTCCCTGCGCTGGCGGAGGACGGCCACGGTCAAGAAGCCCACGACCGCGCCTCCCACATGGGCCCAGTGGGCGACGCCCCCGCTTGCCCCGCCCAACGACATGAGGCTGCCCAAGAGGAAGTCGACCCCCAGGTAGTAGAGACCCACCAACCACAGGGAGGCTTCGTAGATCCCGTACCACCACCAACTGAAGAAGTAGACGACGTCGATCTTCGCGTACGGAAACATCCAGAGGCCTGCACCAAGGACGCCCATGATCGCCCCGCTTGCCCCCAGGCTGGGAACGCTCCTCGCTCCCTCGCCCAACGCCCACTGGAACAGGTCTCCCGCGACCCCGGAGAGGAGGTAGACCGGCAGAAACCGATACCACTTCAGCCGTCCTTCGACGGCGAACCCGAACAAGTAGAGGAACCACATGTTCCCCGCCAAGTGGAAGAAGTCGGCGTGCAGGAACATCGAACTGAGAAAGGTGAGGGGGCTGGCGTTCTGGACGGTCAGTCCGCCTTCCCGCAGCGCGCTGTCCCGGATCTCCCCGCCTTCGCTGGTAGCCAGGAACATGACGACGTTGAGCCCGATGAGCGTGCACGTCGCCCACGGTATGGACTCGGGAGGGTTCTTCGACCGAATCGGCAGGATCATCGCCGCATCTGCATGATGCGACAATGCGAAGCCTAAGGGCGACGGTCAGGCGGTCAAGTCAAGCGGTCCGGCGGGTGGGGCCGACACCAGACCCGCCACCCGCTCCTGCCATTCGTGGAGAGATTCAACCCGGGCAGGGTTCAGGCCGCCTGAGGCCACTTGGTCGAGGAACCCCCGCAGCCCCGCCACCTGTTGCCGGACGTCCGCCAGCCAGGCGCGGCTCGCCGCGACCGGAGCGCCCCCTCCATAGACAAGGCGGGGACGGACGTCACCGGCCAAGGGCCGTTCCTCGCCGACACGCGTGTGCTCGACCAAGTCGGCCATGACCGCCGAGGCTCCCTCGAAAAGGCGCTGGTCAGCGACCGGAGGCCGGTGGTTCGCCCGGTTCGCCTCGACGCCTGCGGCCACCGACTTGAGCAGGTCCACCACTTGGCCCAAGACACCTTCGACGACCCGCGCGGTCGCGTCGACCGTCGCGGCCCTTCCTTCGGAGGGCGTCGGGTTCACAGGCACCGTCCGGCGAACGGCGGGGTCGTGACCGTTCGTCCGCTGGCCATAAAGCCCGGTGAGAATCTGCATCGTGCCTCTAGGGTCAGACGTCGCCAGGTCCGCCGCGTTCCCCGCAAGGGGACGTGTCTTATGCGGTCCGGGCCTCAGGATGTCGTCAAACCTCCGTCCTGAAGGTGCGGCACAAACCGTGCCAATTACCGGGGTTCAGCGGAAGAGCCGGGCCTGGGCCCAAAAATCGGGGACGCTCGACTTAAGGCCCCGGACGATATAGATCGGAGCGTGGGCCTCCTCGGTGACGGCAAGCCTCTCGTCCAACCGCCCGACCAAGGCGACCGATTTGAACTGGGCGAGGAGCGTTGGCGGCATGTCGCCGACCACGACCGCTGTCTGGCCGTCCCAGTCCTTGGTCCCCCACATCCAATAGTTGTTGTGGCGACCGACCACCCGGTCACGGACGGAGCCCGTCGCGAACCTTTGCACGGCGGCGGCCTCGCCATAGTTCGCCGCGATGACGACGGCCCTTCGCCGGTCTGCCTCGGGCAGGCTGCCCCATGTGGCTTCGACGGCCCGGGCCATGTTCCGCCAGCCGAACATGTCCGCGAACCCATAGATGGGGCTCTGTCCGCTCTTCTCGCTCGCGGGGGTCGCGACCGGCTTCAGCGCGTAGACCTCGGCCAGCTTCTGCACGGGCAGCAGGGGCAGGGTGAGGACGGCCATCGCCGGCAATGTCGCCGCATAAGCCCCGCTATAGGCCTTGGCCAGGCCAGGGCGCTTGGCCAACCAGCGTTCCACCGCGACCACCCCGGGGGCGAGGACAAAGACGTATGCCGGGGTGAGATAGTTTTCCCGGCTCCTCCCGTTCAGCAGAAGGACGGCCAAGACGGTCAAGAACACCAGAGTCGTCCCCCGCCATTTGGGTTCGCGGAGCCCCACCACCGCCCCGACGACCCAGAACGGCACAGCGAGAGGGTTGAAGACAAAGACTTCCCGGGCCAGAAACATCCACGGTTCGATCGGGGTGAGCTTGGTGTCGTTGGCGTTCCGTGCGAACTCAAGGGTAGGGAACCCGTTCTGGACCTGCCAGATGATGAACGGGCTGGCGACAAGGAGCGCGGTGACGAGCGCAGCCCATGGCCACGGGGACCGCAGGTCCTTGCGCCGGTCTGTCGCGACCACCGCGACGGCGAGGCCCGCCATCAACCACAGGACGCTTAATTTGTTGAGCAGTCCGAGCCCGAGCAGCCCGCCCAACAGCAACCAGAGGGCCGGCGAGGGCTTTTTCGTGAGCTTGGCAAAGACCAAGGCCGTCAGCGCCCACAGGAGGACGTCGACCCCGTTCATCGAATAGAGGTGCGTGACCACCAGGACGGTCGGGGCCGCGGCGACGGCGAGGCCCGCCATTCCCTGCGCCCACGCCTTGCCGCCGTGCTCACGGGCGACCAGGCCCGCCACCCAAACGGAAAGGAAGCCCGCCACCACCCCGATCGATCGGACGGCGACCAACGAGTCGCCGAAGAAGTCGGTCACAAGGCGGAGGAGCCCCACACACAGGGGGGGGTGGTCGACGTAACCCCACGCAAGGTGCTTGGCGCAAGCCAGGTAGTACAGCTCGTCGCGGAAGTAGCCGTACTGGCTGATGCAGACGATGTGCAGGACCGCGACGGCCACGGAGGCCAGTGCGAGAGGGAGGACGGCGACGGCCGGTTTGGCGACCGTGGCACGGGAGCCGGTCACCACCGCGCTCCGCGTGCGGTCTATCGTCTGCGACAGTCCCATGCCTTCCTTGCCTTCAAAACCGTAGACGTCCTAGCCGTGGGAAACGCGCCGGAACCCCGTCGGAAGGATCGCGTACAATGTGGTGGACGTCGTTTCCCCCGTGTCCAAACCCCCACGTCCAGCATGAGCGTCTCGCCATCCCACGTCCGCGCGGCCTTTGTCTCTGATATCCATCTGGGCAGCCACGGTTGCAAGAGCGCGCGAGTCCAGGACTTTCTGCGCAGCTACAGCTACGAGCGGTTGTACCTCGTCGGTGACCTCATCGACGGCTGGGTGGGCAAACAGGACAAGAAGTGGAAGCAGGAGCACACTGACGTCATCCGCACCATCCTCGGGGCGGCCAAACGGGGCTGCCAGATCTTCTACACCCCGGGTAACCACGACGACTTTGTCCGTCGCTTGAACGGGGGCGAACTCGGCAACGTGGTCATCGACCACTCGTTCATCCACACCACCGCCGACGGCAAGTCGTTCCTCGTCGTCCATGGCGACCTCTTCGACGCAAGTGTCACCAAGTACCGGCCCCTCGCCTACATCGGGGCCTACATGAACGAGTACCTGGCCGTCATCAACACCGCCGTCAACAAGAACCGCGAGGCTAAGGGCAAACGCCCTCTCGACATGGCCGCGTCGGTCAAGAAGGGTGTCAAGTCGTTCATCGCCAAGAAGTCCGACTACGAAGGCCAGATCATCGCGTTTGCCCGGGAAGGCGGGTTCGACGGGGTGATCTGCGGACATGTCCACCGGCCACGTATCTCGGTCGAGCCCGACGGGTTCGTCTATGTCAACACGGGCGACTGGGTCGAACACTCGACCGGAGTCGTCGAGCATGACGACGGCCGCCTGGAGTTAGTCTGGTGGACAGACCCCGACGAACAGGCTGACGAGGCTCTCGCCGCCCCGTTGTTCAAACGCTTCCGGACGGGGATCAAGTGACGAAATGGTGTGGCTTCGGATCCTCGAACTCTTGGGCATCCGGTTCGTCTACCGGCTGACCGGCGGGGACATCTCGGGGCAACTCCTCCCCACCGCCTCGCGTGCGGCGGAGACGCCCGGCTGGAGCAAGTCCGACCTTGATGAACTCTTCGAAGGCGCCCGGTACTTTGGTATCGCCAATTTTGTCCGACTGATCTTGCACTTGCCCGTGTTGGTGTTCTTGGCCCAAAACCAGGCCCGGGGATTCCTCACCGTCTTCTCGGTGATCGTCGCGTTCCATGTCCTCTGCGTGGTGCTGGAGGTTTACAAGTCGGGAGTCGCCCGGCGGATCACCCCGGACGAGACCGCCGTCTCGCACTCCGAGCACTCCGTGCTGACCGTCGGCGAAGCCCTCCCCTGGGGCAACTGGTTCTGGAAGAACCGCAAGTGGGAGACCGAGACGCTCTACCACTGGCTCGGTATGGGCTGGTTCCAAGAGGTCGTGACGACGTACGTCGAGATCACCCGCCTCAAGCGGGTCGAGCGGAAATCCGGCGAAAAAGTCGAGTACCTGGGCAAGCAGTCACCTGCCGACCTCGCACGGTTTGAGGCCGGCACCCGCCTGGGTGAGCTCGCCCACTGGGTCTTTGCCGTCCTTGACCTCGGCCCTGTCGTGGTCTGCGCCCTGCACTTCAAGACCGAATGGCCGTGGATGGTCTACCTTGGGTTCCTTCTCTGGGGCGACAGTTGGCTGGCCCTGCTACAACGGTTCCACCGGCTACGCGTCACCGGTCTCCTTGAACGCTACCGGGCAAGGGAACAACGAAAGCTGCAAAAAAAAACTGAGCGGACCGGAGCGGCCAGCCTGAGATGATGGCCCCCCGCCTCCTGGTGCTGTCCGCTTCGACGGGAAACGGCCATCTCAGCGCGGCAGACGCGATCGTTGCCGAAGCTCGGGGCCGAGGTCTCCACGCCGACCATGTCGACACCCTCGATTTCACGCCGAAGGGCTTCCAATCGTGGTACCGGGGAGGCTATGAGACCCTGGTGCGCCGCCGGCCAGAGGCGTGGGGCCACCTCTACCGGACCTCCGACCGACCCCTGTTCAACTACTGGTTCCAAACCCGACTGGACTCGACGATGTGCCGCGGCCTGAGGAGGCTGTTGACCGACCAGGCGCCGGACTGGGTGGTCTGCACCCACTCTCTACCCCAGCCCACCCTGGCCACCCTGCGCCGGCAGTTCCGCTACCGCACCGCCGTCGTCGTCACCGACCTCTACCCCCACCGGATGTGGCTCCGGGGCCGCCCCGACTGGTACTTCGTCCCCCAGGAATGGACCCGCGATATCCTGGAGCGCCGTGCCCCATGGTCCAAGGGGAAGGTCACCGTGTCCGGCATGCCGGTGTCCAAGCTGTTCAGACGCACCAAGGCCGCGCCGGAGGCACCGGTCACCGTCCTCATGACAAGCGGCGGTATCGGCGGCGGGCCACTCCTAGCGGCCACCCAGGCGGTGGCCCAGACCGGCGTCCGGCTCCTTGTCGTCACCGGCCGCAACGAGGCGCTCCGGCAGGCGGCGAGTGCCGCATTTGCCGCTGACCCCCATGTCGAGGTCTTCGGACACGTCGACCAGGCCGCGATGGCGGGGCTGATGGAGCAAAGCCACTTGATCGTCGCCAAACCGGGGGGCCTGACGACCTTTGAGAGCCTGGCGATGGAGCTCCCGTTCGTCGTCTACCGGCCGTTCCTTATCCCGGGCCAAGAAGAGGGCAACGCTGATTTCCTCGTGAAGTCGGGCGCCGGCGTCATCGTCGACGACCCGGACGGACTCGGCAAGGCGGTCGCGGGCCTTGTCTCGGACCCTGGCCGACGTCTGCGCATGGCGGCACAGTCGAAGGCCCAGGCCATGCCCGACGCGACGGCGAAGATCGTCGACGGACTTGTCAGCCTCTAGCCGCGCCCGCCGCCCGTCTGGTGGGCGACGCAGATGGCCCGGTACCGCTCCGCGATTTCCGGCGCGTACTTCTCAAAGAAGTCACTCATGTTCCGTACAAACGGCGCGCTGATCATGAGGAACTCGACCACGGTCATGATCACGGGGAACGGCACCTTCTGGGCGATCTTGTGGCTGAAACTGTCCACTGCCCAGATCACAATCGGCTGGGTGACGGTGAGAAGGAAGTAGAAGAACAGGGCGTAGCGGAACGACGCCTTATGCACGGGCCACAGGTCACGCTCCATGGCCATGAACCGCGTCCCGAAGTTGCCCGGTAGCCAAGCGTACAGCTTACGGTTCTCGTAGGCCCATACCGCCTGGTAGGCGACCGCGGTTGTGATGTAGCACACGACCGGCATGAGGAGCGCCATGTAAGGTAGGCCGCTCGCAATCTGGATCAGAGACGTCAGGCCGATGCCGACGAGGTTCGACGGCCCGCTCAGATAGAAGGTGCCGAGCAAGCGTCCGCGAAAGAGGTCCTCTAGGTCGCTGTGGTCGCCCTCGTGCAACAACCGCTGGCGGTTGGCCATCGCCAGCTTGAAGGCGCCCATGTCCTCCTTCATCTGGCGGACGTGATAGGCAGGGTTGAGCATCTCCCCAAGGCGGCGAAGGGATTTCATCGCGGCACCCTCCCGATTGACGGGGGTCACATCCGCATTTGTCGCCGCGTCTTGCTCCATGAACGCCTTGCCCTCCACCACGTGTCGACAGCCCGTGTCTTATTGTCGGCGAGGGGCCATCTTACCTCTCCTCCTGACTACGCCTGTCCCGCCGCGAGGCTTCAGGCGACCCCGGCCAAGGGTATTGTTACCCAGTGCCACCCGCCAAAAAACCGCGCGCAAACCTGACGCGCGACGACCTGCTGGGGCTGTTCGGACAGATCGCCTTGATGGTGCGGTTTGAGGAGCGCCTCCTCGCCGAATCCCAGGCCGGGAACCTCCGGGGCTCCCTTCACTTGGCCCGGGGACAAGAAGCCCTGCCCGCGGGGGCGTGCAAGGCCTTGCGTCAGACCGACTACCTGACGATGACTTATCGGGGCCACGGCTATGCCCTGGCCAAGGGCGTCGATTTGAACCGCGTCGCCGCCGAAATCCTCGGCCGACGCGACGGGCTCTGCGGCGGACAAGGCGGCAAAATGCACCTCTTTGACCCGAGCCACGGCCTCCTCGGCGCCAATGGGATCGTCGCCGGTGGGATCCCTACCGCTGTCGGCGCGGCGTGGTCGTCGGCACACCAAGGTCTCGGCAACGTCGCGTTGACCGTCTTCGGTGACGGGGCCGTCAACCAAGGCGTGGCGATGGAGTGCTTCAACCTTGCCGCCGTCATGAAGCTGCCCGTCATCTTCCTGTGCGAGAACAACCTCTATGCGGAGATGACGCCCCTCAGCCGGAGCACGGCCGAAGAGGACCTTGCCAAGCGGTTCGCGTCCTTTGGCATGCGCACCGCGACCTTCGACGGCAACGACGTCCTTGAGGTCTATGACCAAGTCGCCCAGGCCGCCGCGGGTTGCCGTGCGGGCGACGGGCCGTACTTCTTGCAGGCGATGACCTACCGGACCTGCGGCCACTACCAACTCGACCCTGGCGTCGGCTACCGGACCAAGGAGGAGGTCGCGAAGTGGGAGGCGGCTTCACCCACCAAGCGCTTCGGCGACTGGCTTGTCCAGGAGAAACTCACCGACAAGAAAGGGCTCGCCCAGCTCGACGCCCAAGCAAAGGCGACGGTTGACTCCGCGTTTGAGTTTGCCCTGGCGTCGCCAGAACCCGCCGTCGACCGGATCCTCGCGGGGGTGTTCGTATGAGCGTCGCCGGTGCCGTGGAGACGATGACCTACAGCCAGGCTGTCAGAGCCGCGGTCGCAGTCGAGATGCGGCGTGACCCCCGGGTCGTCCTCCTGGGAGAAGACGTCGCCCACCACGGCGGCATGTTCCAGGTCACGAAGGGGCTGATCGACGAGTTTGGCGCGCAGCGCGTCCTCGACACGCCGATCTCGGAGGCCGGGTTCATCGGCATGGCACTTGGCGCCGCGATGACCGGCCTGCGTCCGGTGGTCGAACTGATGTTCTTCGACTTTTCCCTGGTCGCGATGGACCAGCTGGTCAACCAACTCGCCAAGACCACGGCGATGTCGGGTGGCCTGCCCGTGCCGCTCGTCATCCGGACGCAAGGGGGCGGCTACAAAGGCGCTGCGGCCCAACACTCCCAGATGCTGGAGGCGTTGTTCCTCCACATTCCCGGGCTGAAAGTCGTCACCCCCGGCACTCCGGCAGACGCCCATGGACTCCTTCTCGCCGCCATCCGTGACGACAACCCCGTCCTCTTCATCGAGCACAAGCAACTGTACGGGACGTCGGGGCCGGTGGCGGTGGGGGCCGAGCAGCCCCTAGGTCAGTGCCGGGTCGTCCGCGAAGGACGCGACGTCACCATCGTCAGCTATTCGTACACCGTCCATCTGGCTCTCCAAGCCGCCGAGTCCCTCGCCGCCGACGGCGTCGAGGCCGAGGTCGTCGACGTGCGGACCCTCAATCCCCTCGACTTGGAGACCGTGGGGGCGAGCCTTCGCCGGACCCACCACCTTGTCGTGACCCACGAGGCCCACGCCCGGTGCGGATTTGGCGCCGACCTGGCCGCCCAGGTGCAAGAGAAGTGGTTCGACGAACTCGACGCCCCCGTCCTGCGCCTGTGCGCCGCCGATGTGCCCGTCCCGTTCGCCAAGAACCTTGAGGACGCTGTGCTGCCTTCGGCCGACAAGATCAAGGCCCGCGTCTTGGAGTGCCTCGGAAGATGACCCTGACTGCCCGCGTCGCCCTGGTGACCGGCGCCGGCCAAGGCATCGGCGCGGCGGTCGCCCGTCGGCTCGCTGCGGCGGGGGTCAAGGTGGCCTGTCTCGACCGTACCGCGGAGACGGCCCGCGTCATCGCCGACACCGTCGGTGGCCGGGCCTATGCGGCCGACGTCGCCGATGTGGCCCGCTTCCCCGCCCTCCTGGCCGACATCGAAGCCGACTTGGGGCCGGTCGACGCCCTCGTCAACGTCGCCGGGGTCTGCCTGACCCGGCCAGTCGACAAGGTGACGCCGGAGGAGTTTGCCTTGACCTTCGCCGTCAATGTCCACGGGCCGTTTTTCCTCAGCCGCGCCGTTGCCGACCGACTCGTCAGCCGAGGCGCACCGGGTGCCGTCGTCAACATGGCGTCGGTGTCGGCGTTCTTGCCCAAACTCGAACAAATCGACTACGGCGCCTCAAAGGCCGCCCTCGTGAGCCTCACCCGGTCGCTGGCCCTTGTCTATGCCGGGCACGGGGTGCGCTTCAACGCGGTCGCCCCCGGAATGATCGACACGCCGATGACCCAGGCCAACGCCCAAAACCGGGCGCTGGCGCGCGGCACGACCCCACAAGAACAACTCGATTTGCTCCTCAAGACCGTCCCCATGGGGCGCGTCGGCACCCCCGACGACGTCGCCCAAACGGTCGCGTTCCTCCTCAGCGAGGAGTCCAGCTATGTGACCGGCCAGACCATCGACGTCTGCGGCGGCACCCTCATGAGATGACCCATGGCATACAACGGCGTTTGGCACACCAGTTTCACCGTCTCGGACATCGAAACGTCCGTAGCCTTCTACTGCGACTTGCTCGGGCTTGAGCTCTACCACCAGCAAGTCCAGCACAACGAGTACACCGCCAAGCTGGTCGGCTACGAGGGCGCCCATCTCAAGGTCGCGATGCTCCGGATCCCCGGAGCGTTTGTCGGTCCCTCGAACCACCATTTGGAGTTGGTGGAATACGTCCACCCCCGAGGCGACAAGACCGACGTGGCGACGAACCGGCCCGGTTCGCCCCACCTGTGTTTTGTCACCGACGACATCCACGGCGACTACGAGCGGCTCAGCGCCGCGGGGGTCCGGTTCCGCGCCCCTGCCCCCGTCGAGATCGTCGCCGGTGTGAACAAGGGCGGCTACACGGTCTACTTCCTTGACCCTGACGACATCACCCTGGAAATGTTGCAACCGCCACCCGGCCGGCCTTGGGGCACGATGGACGGCCGCGAAGTCACCAAACCATGACGTTGCGTCAGCATCCTGACCTTTTGGTCAAGCCCCTGCCGATCAAGTCGATCGGCGCGGGCGGGATCGTCAGGCACGCCCACCTCCCCGCCTACGCCATGTGCGGTTGGAAGGTCGAGGCGATCTGCGACGTCGACCGGCCCAGGGCCGAAGAACTGGCCAAGGAGTTCGGAGTCCCCCTTGTCGCCGGCACGGTGGAAGAGATCGTCGCCGCTGGCTCCCAAGACTGCGTTTACGACCTGGCCGTCCCCGCCAAGGCCACCGCCGACGTCCTGCGGCAACTGCCCGACCAGTCCCTCGTCCTCATGCAAAAGCCGATGGGCGAAGACCTCGGACAGGCCCGAGAGATCCACGACATCTGCCTGACCAAACGGTTGAGGGCGGCGGTCAACTTCCAACTCCGGTCCGCACCCTATGCGTTGGCCGCTCGGGACGCTGTCGGCCAAGGGCTCCTCGGCGACCTCGTCGAGGTCGACATCAAGGTCCACGTGCATATGCCCTGGGCGATCTGGCCGTTCCTTGAACTGTCGCCGAGGATGGAAATCGTCTACCACTCCATCCACTACCTCGACTTCGTGCGGGCGCTCCTCGGCGAACCCCGGTGGGTGAAGGCGACCACCCACCGGCACCCCGCCAGCCCCAAATTGCATTCGAGCCGGTCGGCGGTGCTCATGGACTTCGGGGCCTCGCCCCAAGGGCATGCCGTCCGCGCCCAGGTCGTCACCTTCCACGCCCACGACTACGGGCTCAAGCACCAGACCAGCCGGGTCGCCCTTGAGGGCACCGAGGGCGCGCTCCATTTCCAAATGGGACTGAACATGGACTACCCCACTGGCGCACCGGACTGGCTGGAGGTCAACACCGGGGCCGGCTGGGAGGCGGTCCCGCTTGAGGGGAGTTGGTTCCCCCACGCTTTCCGCGGCCCCATGGCCGCCATGATGCGATGGGCGGCCGACCCACAGGCCGTCCCCGAGACCCACTTTGAGGACGCTTTCCGCACGATGGCCTTGGTCGAGGCGGCTTACACCGACGCGGCCACGCCCGGGGTCGACCCCCGCTCCTACTGGCCGAGCCCGTAGAACCGGGCCGCGTTCAGTCCCATGACACCGTCGCGGTCGGTCCCCGAGAGGCAGGACTCAAGCGATCCGACCACCCGTCCGTAAGAGCCGGCCGGCAGACACACCGGCCAGTCGGAACCGACCATGCACCTACCCGGGCCGAAACATTCCAACACGTGATGCACGTAGGGGCCGAGGGTCGCCTCGTCCCACGTCGGCCAGTCCGCTTCAAAGGCCAGGCCCGAAACCTTGCACCACACGTGCTCGCGCCGAGACAACTCGCGGACGTGGGTCGCCCACGGCTCCCACTCGCCGCGCCTGATCCCAGGCTTGGCACAATGGTCCAAGACGAGCGGACAACTGACCGCGTCGGCAAACTGGCAAGTCTCGACCAACTGGTCGGCATAGACCAACAGGTCGTAGGTGAGCCCGTGCGCCGCCAGCCGCTTCGCCCCGGCGATGAACTCGGGGCGCGTCAAGAACCCAGGAGGTTCGCCCTGGGCCGCCTCCCTGACCCCGCGGAAGCGCGGTCGGGAGGCCCACTTGGCGAGCCGGTCGTCCACGTCGCGGGACGTCAAGTCCACCCAGCCGACGACGCCAAGGACCGAGTCGTCGAGGCCGAGCAGGAAATCGTTCTCGACCTCTGACGACCGCGCCTGCACCGCGACCGACCCGACCATCCCGGCCTCGGCCAAGAGCGGCGCGAGGTCGGCAGGCAGAAAATCACGGCGGCACACCGCCATTTCGTCCGTGATCCACGCGAACTCGACCGGGTCGTAGCGCCAATAGTGTTGGTGGGCGTCGATCCGCACGGTCACTCGGCCCCGGCCGCCGCCGCTCGGGCCAGCCGCCACCGGTCGAGGGCCACCGCCGTGAGGATGATCGCGCCGGTCACGATCTCCTGGACCCAGTTGGGCCAACCGGACTGAGAGCCTCCCGACGCGATCGTGGTCATGATCAGCGCCCCGACCAGCGAGCCGAAGATCGACCCCTCGCCCCCGTTCAAACTCGCTCCTCCGATGACCACGGCGGCGATGACCGAGAGTTCCAGTCCGACCGCGACGGTGGGGTCACCCACCGTCAACCGCGAGAACTGGGTGAGGCCGGCAAGCCCGAAGCACAACCCGGCGAGGCCGAACACCCACAGGCTCACCCGGTCGGTGTTGATCCCGCACATCCGCGCCGTCGCTTCGTTCGAGCCCGTCGCCACGACGTGGCGGCCGAAAACGGACGAGTTGAGCACCCAGTGGGCCAGCACCCCCAGGGCGATGACCATCCATCCCCCTGGCGGCAGGATCTGCCACCGTTGGTCTGGGGGCAGCGCACCGGTCATGTTGCGCAGCCAGTTCATTGGCACGTCGATCTTTTGTTCGTTCGCAACGCCCTTGGCGATGCCCCGGAACGCCAACAAGGTCGCAAGGGTGACAATGAACGATCCGACCTTTAGTTTGGTCGTCAGGAACCCGTTCGCCCATCCGGCTACCCCTCCCGACAGAACACCGACCAATGCGGAAGGCAATGGGGCCATCCCCGACTTGAGACAAAAGGCAATGACGACCGTGACCAAGGCCACTAAGGACCCGACCGAAAGGTCGATCGCCCCCGTGATGATGATGAAGGTCATTCCGATGGCGGTGAAGCCGGTGATGACCGTCTGCCGGATCATGATCTCGAAGTTCACCGGCGTGGCGAACGATCCGTTCAACGCCACGTTGAAGGCGATGACAATCGCCACCCAAACCAAGACCAGTCCAAGAGCTTTCTTCCACGCCTTCATGCGCCAGTGCACCACCCGAGCAACGTCTGTTCGTCCGTCGCCCTCCCGTCCAAAACCGTCACGACCTCGCCGCGCCGGAAGACGGCGATGCGGTCACAGAGACCCAGCAACTCCGGAAGGTGGCTACTGACCAGCAACACCGCCTTCCCTTCGCACGCCCCCCGGTCGATGATCTTGTAGATCTCTGCCTTGCTCCCCACGTCGATCCCGCGCGTCGGCTCGTCCAAGAACCACACCGACGAAGACTGGTCGAACAGCCTCCCGATCGCGACCTTTTGCTGGTTACCCCCGCTCAGCGACCCGATCGGCTGCCAAGGCGAACGGCACTTGACGTTGAGCGCGGTGACGACGGCGTCGGTGCGTTGCCGCAAGTCGGATTCGCGCACGCTCACCCGGCCCGGACGCGGCAATGTCAGGTTGTCGGCGATGCTGAGCGCCTGGGCGAGCCCCTCGGTCTTACGGTCTTCGCTGACCATACCGGCCCACGGCCATCCCACCGCCCGGCCCGTCGCCGTCGAGACCTTCCCGGCCTTCAGCCGGTCGAGACCAAAGAGACACCGGACGTACTCCGTGCGGCCCGACCCGTTAAGCCCGGCAAGCCCGAGCACCTCGCCCGAGCGAAGCTCTAGGTCAACTCCGAGGGGCAGCCGGGGGCCGTGCAGGCCGGATGTCGACAGCACCACCTCGCCTGGCGAGCGGTCCGACCGGACGTACATCTGCCCGATCTCGCGCCCCGCCATCAGCCGGGTCATCCCGTCGGTGTCAGTCTCCGAGACCTCGACGTGGCCGACCAAGACCCCGTCGCGAAGGAAGGTCGCCCGGTCACAGACCTCCTTGACTTCGTCCAAGAAGTGACTGATGTAGACGACCCCCTTGCCCAACGAGGCCAACCGCTTGACGACTTCGAAAAGGTGGCCGACGTCTTTCTGGCCCAGACTCGACGTGGGTTCGTCAAAGAGCACCACCCGTGCGTCTGACATCATCGCCCGCGCGATCTCGACGAGCTGGCGCTGGGCGGGCGACAGGCTGGACAGCATCCGGTCCGGGGCGAGGTCTCCCACCCCAAGGGCCCCCAGGTGCCGGCGGGCCTCCGCGTCCATCTTACGTCGGTCGCGCAACAGGCCGCTCCGGACCTCTTGTCCCAGAAAGATGTTCTCGGCCACGGTGAGGTGGGCGCACACGGCGAGTTCCTGGTGGACCAGGGCGACCCCCGCCTCGCGGGCGTCCCCGACCGAGCGTGGCGCGTATGGCTTGCCGTCAAGGGTAAGGGTCCCCGCGTCAGGGGCCAGTTCCCCGTGCAGTATCCGCATCAGAGTGCTCTTGCCGCTGCCGTTCTCGCCAACAAGAGCGTGGATCTCACCCTGGTCAAGGGTGAAATCCACGTTGTCTAGCGCAAGGTTGGCGCCAAACGCCTTGCGGATCCCGCGGGCCTCCAGCAGAGCCATGCCGTCAGAGTTTGGGGTGCAGGAGGTCGTTGATCTCAGGGGTCTTCATGTTTTCCTTGTCGACCACCGCCGCGCCCGTGTCGATGCGCTTCTCGACCTTCTCACCCTTCAGGTGGGCGACGAGGGTCTTGACCGACAGGTAACCCATCTTTTCGGGGTTTTGCACCACCAAGGCGTCGATCTCGCCCTTCTCCAGCGCGGTGAGCAACTGGTCGCTGGCATCAAAGCCGACAAACTTGATCTTTCCGGCCAGCCCGGCGTTTTGGAGCGTCCGGAGCATGCCGAAAGCGCTTGACTCGTTGGGACAGAAGATGCCCTCCACGTCCTTGAACCGCTGCAGCAGGTTCTCGGCAACCTGTTGGGCCGACTCCACCGACGCCCCGGCGTGCTGGTTCTCACTGATGACGGTGATCCCGGGGTTCTCCTTCATCGCTTCCATAAAGCCGTCCTCACGTTCCATCGTGCTCGCCGAGCCCTCCATGTAGCGGAGGAGGATGACCTTGCCCTTACCACCCAAGAGCTTGGCCAGACGTTCGCCGCCGAGCTTGCCCGCCGCCTTGTTGTCGGTGGCGACAAAGCTAACTGTGTCGACGTCTTTCAGGCCGGAGTCGAAGATCAGCACGGGAATGCCGGCGTCTTGGGCGTTGGTCACCGGCACGCGCAGGACGCTGTTGTCCAGCGGGGCGAGGCCGATAGCACTCACCTTCTTGGCGGTGAAGTCTTCGACGACTTTGACTTGTCCGTCCTTGTCGTCCTCCTTCAGGGGGCCTTTCCAAATCACCTCGACGCCCAACTCGTCGCCCGCCTTCTTGGCCCCGGCCTCGACCGATTTCCAAAAGACGTGGGAGGTGCCCTTGGGGATCATCGCGATCGTCAGCTTGCCCGAGGCGGCAGGCTTTGCCGCCGCCCCGTCTTTCGCGGGTTCGGCCGGCGGATTGCAGGCGGTCAGGAAGAGGCCGGCCAGCCCGACCAGGGCCAGCGGCAATGCGAGCCGTTTCATGGTGAAGCCCAGTTTGCCCGATTTTGGGCTCAGATCGCCGCATTCTCCGTGAATCGGACCGCCGCGGCCGCCCCGTGGCCGGAGGTACAAGCGCAAGATGAGAATTGACGAGTGCAACTGGCGGCAGGTTGAGTCTCGGCTGGCCGAGGACGACCGGTGCGTCGTCCCGCTGGGCTGTACCGAGCAGCACGCCTACCTCAGCCTCGCCACCGACAGCACCTTGGCGTTCCGGGTCGCCGTCGAGGCTGCCGGGCCTCTTGGCGTGCCCGTGTTCCCCGTCCAGCCTTACGGTGTCACACCGGCCTTTTCCGCATATCCAGGCACGGTGAGTCTCCGCGTCACCACATTGGGGGCGATCATCGTCGACATCCTCGAATGCCTGTCGGGCCAGGGCTTCCGCCGGTTCCTCTTTGTGAACGGCCACGGCGGCAACACCCCTTGTGCCGCGACGGCTTACGAATGGGCGGCGGCCTGCCCGCTCCCGGGAGTCCGCGTGGCCTGGCACGACTGGTGGAACGCCCCTTTGACCCGGGCGAAGGTGGACGAACTCGACCCCCAGGGCACCCACGCCAACTGGATGGAGAACTTCCCCTGGACCCGGGTCGAGGGTGCCGAGCCCCCCGACAATCCCAAACCAATGGTCGACTACGCCCGACTCCGGGGACAGGGCGCCGATACCGTCCGCCAGGGCCTCGGTGACGGATCATTCGGCGGGGCGTACCAAAGGGCCGACACTGACATGTTCGCCCTCTGGGAGGTCGGCGTGGCCGAGACCAGGGCGGTCATCGAGTCTCTGTGACCCGTGCCCGAGGTCACGGGCCGTATGGTATGGCCTCGGTCAGGTTGAGCGGTGCGGCGTCGGTGACGACGACGGTGTCTTCGCACCGACACCCGCCGTGGCCCAACCAGGCCGTGGCCCGGTCGAAGTCAACCTGGTCGGCCCACTTGGCCCGACGTTCTTCGCTGGTCAGAAGGGCAGGGTTGAAGTAGCACCCCGGCTCCACCGTCACCGCGTAGCCCACCTCAAGCGGCATGTCGATCCGCACCCTGACCCCGGCGACCGTGCGGTCCCGGTCCAGTCCGGGCGGCTGGGCCATCGCGTCGCGCACGCCGAGCCCGACGGTGTGCCCGACCCCGTGGGGGAAGAAAAGTGACATGACGCCGCCCGCGACCGCTTCGTCGGGCGACACCCGCAACACCTTCAGGTCGACCAACGCCTCGGCCATCCGCCGCGCGCAAAGCGCGTGGACGTCGTGCCACTCCCGACCGGCCGTGCATGCGGCGACACCGGCCTTCTCTGCCGCGACGACCGCCGCCTGCAACTTGGCCTTTTCATCGGTCAGGCCACCGCAGGCGAAGGTCCGGGTGACGTCGACGACATACCCCTCCACCTCCGCGCCCGCGTCGACCAACAAGAAGTCGCCTTCTTGGAGCGCCCTGGCCCCCGGGGTCAGGTGGAAGACGGCCGAATCGGGCCCGGCCCCGACGATGGAGGCATATCCCGGCCCGTCGGCTCCGGCCTTGGCGATCGCGTACTCAAACTCGATCTGGATGTCACGCTCGGTGACCCCAGGGCGGACGGCCCGCCTGATCGCCTCGTAACCCGCCAGCGTCGCCGCGGCCGCGCGGCGCATCAGCGCGACCTCACCGGCGTCCTTGGGGCGGCGGACGTGATGGAGAATGCGGCTGAGGGTCTCCGAGAGCTTCGGGTCCGCGTGGGGGTCTGCGTAGCAGCCCAACGCGGCCAAGGGTCTTCCGGCACGCTCTTCCAGCCAGGGCCCAAACTCAGCGACCGGCCGACCGACGGGAGCCGGCCCTGGCCCCCAGACGCACTCGGCTTCGCTCACCGGCGGCTCGAAGTGCGCCCAACCCGTCTTGGGGTCGTAGGCGACGATCCCGCCTTCCCGGCGGCAGTCGGTCAGCCAGCGGTACTCGGTGTGAGGGACATAGGGATAGCATTGGTCGTGGTATCCCGGTCGGCCCTGAGGGTCGCCTGCTCCCACGACCACGATCTCGTCCGTCAAGTTCCACGCCGCCGCCGCCTTCGCCTGTCTCGCCTCGACACCCATAGTCCGGATTCTTACACTTTCCGAACCGTAAGAAGTTCCTTTGGCACTGTCGTCGCGGCGGTGTCGCACGACGAGGTGAGAAAGCCGCAGTAGACTTCACCCATGTCCATGTCCCGCCGTTCGATGTTGAAGCAGGCCGGAGCGGTCACCACCGCGACGTGGGGCCAACGCCTCGAGGCGTTCGCGGGGCCGTTTCAAGTCGACGAGGCGCACCTGGTCCCTGCCGACAAGAAGTTTTCCGCCGCTTGGCTCCAGTCGCTGACCGACCGGGGCAAGCCCGCCGTCCTGAGGGGCGACGAGCTCAAATTCGTCGGTATGCCGGTGGGAGGTTGCTTTGCGGGGACCGTGTACCTTGGCGGCGACGGACGCCTCTGGAACTGGGACGTGTTCAACCAACACCACCAGGGCACCGTCGCGCACCAGGCCAAGTACGGCAAGGAGACCCTTAATGAGTCGAGTGGGGCCAACTACGTCGACCCACCGTCCAATGTCTCGCCGTTCCGTATCCAGTTCAGCTGTGACGGCGTGCCCCTTGAGTCGGGACACTGGGACGAGACGACCTTCCTCGGCCAATACCCGGTCGGAACCGTCACCTACACCGGACATGGCCTGAGGGTGGTGCTCGAGGCCTTCTCCCCGTTCATCCCCTTGGACATCGAGCGCTCGTCCTATCCTGCCGTGGTCATGAAATACACCGTGACCAACCTGGGCTCGACCCGGCGCAAGGTCGTCGTCGCCTGCGCCTGCGAGCACCCGGCCCTCCTCTATTCGAAGGACGTCGCCGAGCATGTCACCCTTACCGTCGCCAGGCGGCAGGCGCGGGACAAGTCCGCCGACACGGGGTCCCGGTGGACCGGCGCGTCGTTCGAGACCGTGCCCGACGCCACCGTCCGCCTTGCCCCGACACCGGACTGGGGCAGTTTCGCCGTCGGCGTCACCGAGGGAGAGGTCATGGAGACCCCGGGCACGCGCCCTTCGGCGACCGTCTCGACCCCGCTGGACCTTGCCCCGGGACAGACCGCGTCACGCCATGTCTTTGTCGCGTGGCACTTCCCCCATGCCCAGGTGAACGGGTTCAAGGAGCCCACCCGGCGGTGGTACGGCACACGGTGGAGCGACGCCGGCGACGTCCTCGACGACCTTGTCGAGAATTGGTCCGACCTGGAGGAGACCACCTTCAAGTGGCGGGACACCTGGTACGACTCGACCCTTCCCTACTGGCTCCTCGACCGGACTTTTGCCAACACCTCGATCCTGGCGACCAACACCTGTTACCGGTTCGACGACGGTCGGTTCTGGTTCTGGGAAGGGGTCGGCTGTTGTCATGGTTGCTGCACCCACGTGTGGGGCTATGCCCAGGCGATCGGGCGGGTCTTTCCCGAGGTCGAGCGGTACCTGCGCGAGAAGGTCGACTTCGGGCGGTTCTTCCATGCCGACACCGGCGCGATCGATTACCGTGGCGAGTTCGGACGTAGCGTGGCCCACGACGGCCAGGCCGGATGCATCCTGCGCGCATACCGCGAGCATCTCATGTCCCCGGACGACGACTTCCTCAAGGGGGTCTATCCCCAGGTCAAGAAGGCGACCCAACTCCTGATGACCCAAGACCCCGACCGGGACGGCATCCTCGAGGGAGGGCAGTACAACACTCTTGACGCCGCTTGGTATGGCAAGCTAGCCTGGATTTCGGGCCTGTACTTGGCCGCGGTCAAGGCTTGCGGGGCGATGGCCGGAGAAATGGGGGACACCGCGTTCGCCGCCGAATGCTCCGCGGTCTGTCGCGCGGGTGAAAAGTCGATGGTCGCCCAACTCTTCGACGGGGAGTACTTCGTCAACATCACCGACCCGGCCCACCGCGACCGGAACAACACCAACAAGGGGTGCCACATCGACCAACTCTACGGCCAGCAATGGGCGCACCAGTTGGGCCTCGGCGGCATCGTGCCCGCCCAAGAGGCGCGGTCGGCGATGGCCGCCCTCTTTCGTCACAACTTCGCCCCGGACGTCGGGGTTTACCGCCGGGGCATGAAGACGATCCCAGGCGGGCGCTGGTACGCCTTGCCCGGCGAAGCCGGTCTTATCATGACGACCTTCCCTAAGGGCGGCGCTGACCAAGCGGTCGGCAAGGGCCAGGACGCCTGGGCCGGCATGTACTTCAACGAGTGCATGAGCGGGTTCGAGCACCAGGCCGCCGCGGGAATGATCTACGAGGGCCTCGTCACCGAGGGTCTTGCCGTCGAACGCGCCGTCCATGACCGCTACGCGCCCCATAAGCGCAACCCCTACAACGAGATCGAGTGCAGCGACCATTACGGCCGGGCGATGGCGTCGTATGGGGTGTTCGTCGCCCTCACCGGGTTCTATTGCCACGGCCCACGCAACGCCGTCTCGTTCCGCCCCCGCACGGGCAAGGCAAAGAACCGGTTTCCCTTCATCACCGCCAACGGCTGGGGCACCGCCCATGTGGACCGCCAACCGGACGGGACCTGGAAGGCGACCATGACCTACCGACACCAGGTCTAGGCCGCCGTCGTCGCCCGCTAACCCTTGGCCGCAAACGAGGCGTCGATGTCAAACCCGAAGTGGTCTCGGGCGTTGGTGTGGCACACCTCGCGCACCAATGCCCCGACAATGTCAAAGTCGCGGGGGAGGAGCCCGTCCCGCATCTCGGCCCCCAGCACGTCGCACAAGACGCGCCGGAAGTACTCATGCCTGGTGTACGAGAGAAAGCTCCGCGAGTCGGTGACCATGCCGACAAACCGCCGCAACAAGCCGCAGTTCGAGAGCGCGTCCAACTGCATCCGGATCCCGTCGCGCTGGTCCAGATGCCACCACCCGGACCCAAGTTGCACCCGACCCGGCACACCCTCCTTCGGAAAGTTCTGCGCCATCGTCGCGAAGACGTAGTTGTCGGCCGGGTTGTTGTTGTAGAGGACGACCTTTGGCAGTCGGCCCGCTGCCTCAAGCTCGCCCAGAAACGACGCTAACCCGATGGCGTGGCGATCGTCGCCGATGCTGTCAAAGCCCGTGTCGGGGCCGAGACCGGCGAAGGCCCGGGGGTTAGCGTTTCGCAAGGGCCCCAGGTGAAACTGCATGGTCCACCCTTTCTCGGTGTTCCACGCGGCGACTTCGCCCAGGACAAACCGCATGAACCCCCGTTGCTCTTCTGGCGAGGCGGCGTGCCCCGTGGCGGCGCGGACGAAGACCCGCTGCAACTCAGAGTTCGTCAGCGTCTCGGTCGGCAGGGTCGTCACCCCGTGGTCGGAAAGCCGGCCACCGACGGCATGGAAGGCGTCGTGACGTTTCTTCAATGCCGCCATCAGGTGGCCGAGACTGAAGATCTTTTCGCCCGACGCCTCACTCAGGCGCTGGATCCAGGGGATGAAGGCTTCGGGCCGGTCCACCCCGGTCGCCCGGTCGGGTCGAAAAGTGGGGAGCACCCGCGTCTTGAGCCCTCGGCAAGCCTCGTGGTGGGCCAAGGAATCGGCCGGGTCGTCGGTGGTGCAGACCACGGCCACCCGGTCTCGGGCGAGGATGGCCCGTGTCGTCAGGCTTCCGAGCACTTCGTCCGCCCGGTCCCAAAGCTCGTCGGCCCGTTCCGGCGTCAGTGTCCCGGTGACGCCGAAGTACCGCCATGCCTCCAGGTGCGACCAATGGTACAAGGGGTTGCGCAGGGTGTAGGGCAGGGTCTCCATCCACGCCTGGTGCTTCTCCCGCGGTGCGGCGTCGCCGGTGCAGAACCGCTCGGCCACCCCGTTGGCCCGCATCGCCCGCCACTTGTAGTGGTCACCCTCCAGCCAGACCTCGGCCAAGTCACGGAACCGGTGGTCGGCGGCGATTTGGTCCGCGGGCAAATGACAATGGAAGTCGATGATCGGCAGCCCCTCCGCATAGTCGTGGTAAAGGCGGCATGCTTCGTCGCTGCCCAAGAGGAAGTCTTCGTCTACGAAGCCCATGGATCGACCACCAGTTTGAACACCCCCTTCTTCCCTTCGCCCGTGTTCTCGCGGAAGAGGCGCGGGAGGTCGGCAAGGGTCGTCTTCGTCTGCCACTCCTTGACGCGGAACCGTCCCTGTTCCAGCCATGCCAACGCCCGGGGATAGTCGCCGACTTCAAAGTTGCAGCTGGTGACGATGCTTCGCTCCGAACCAAGGCGCAAGAAGTTGACGGGCACCGGTTCGTCGTGTACCGCGAGGTTGACCAGCGTGCCAGCCTTGCCTAGGATTCTCACGCCAAGGTCCAACGTCTCCGCCTTGCCGACCGTGTCAAACACCGAGCCAAACCCCTCCGGGGCCAATCCGGACAGCGTGGAGAGCAAGTCTGCGTCGGACAGGCCGCGGGTGTCCACCGCGACGCCCACGCCCTGCCGCGTGGCGATGTCCAGGGCCACCGGTGATTGGTCGAGAAGCACGGCGTGGCTGGCCCCCAGCGCCAAGGCCGCCTGGGCGACGCCGTTCCCCGCCGGCCCTGCCCCGACACAAAGCACCGGCCGCCCGGGCTGGACCCGCCCCTGCTCGGCGACGTGGAGACAGACCGCCAAGATGTCCATCATCGCCGCTTCCTCAAAGCTCAGCGAGTCGGCGATCTCAAAGCAACTCTGGCCCCAAGACGGGGCAAACCGGGTGTAGGCACCGGGAAAGTAGTCTTGGTCGCCCCAGCCTTGGCCATGGCCCATATGGACGGTGTCCGGGCACAGCCGCGACCGGCCGGCCTGACAATCCGGGCATCGCCCGCAGACCTTGGAACAGACTGGCGCGACGCGCTTGCCCAAAAGCCGCCGGTTCGCTTCGGACTGCACCGCCACGACGACCCCGGCGTACTCGTGTCCCAGCACGATGTTCGGGGGGTTCGGCACAAAGCGGCCGAGGGTGTGCTGGGCCCACGGGTTCTCGCCCAGGTAGTAGCGGAAGTCTGACCCGCAGACGCCGCACGCCTTGATCTGGACCAGGACGATGTCGGGGTCGCCGTAGGAACCGACCGGCCACATCGGGATGTCCATGACACTCAAGTCGCGTGGCCCGACCAAGACCCCGGCGGGCATGGACGCCGGAAGTTCGACGATGGATTCCATCACAGCCCCCACCATGAACAAAACCCGCCGTCGACCGTCAGGACGGTGCCGTTCACAAACTTACTGGCGTCACTGGCCAGGTAGAGGACCGCGCCCACCAAGTCTTCCGGGACACCAAACCGTCCTGCCGGCGTGTGGTCGATGATCTTCCTACCCCGTTCAGTCAGTTCACCAGTCGCCTGGTCGGTGAGGAGGAAGCGGTTCTGCTCAGTGATGAAAAAGCCCGGCTGGACCGCGTTCACTCTCACCCGTCCCCCCGTACGCCCACCCCACTCGACGGCGCACCAGCGGGTCCAGGTGTCCAAGGCCGATTTGGCGGCCGCATAGGCACCGACCCGGCTGATCGGCAGTTCGGCCGCCACCGACGTCACCGTGACGACACTCGCGCCCTCGGGCCGGACGTGGGGCCCAAAGGCGAAGACCGGGTGCACCGCGCCCGTGAACAGGTTCAAGTCAAAGGTCTCCTTGGCCGCGTCCAAATCCCAGTCAAAGAAGCCTTGGTCGGGCCGCAGGGTCGCCTCCGGGCGGTTGCCGCCGACGGCGGCAAGCAAGACGTCGACCGGGCCCTGTCGGGCCGCGACCTCGCCGGCCACCCGGGCCAAGTCCTCGAAGTCACCGGCGTCAGCTGTCCATGCCGCTCCGCCGACCTGGGCCGCCAAGGCGTCCAGTTTTCCCCGGTCACGACCGACCAGGCTGACCGTCGCCCCCGCGCCGGCCAACCCCTTCACCATCGCCTCACCAAGGACACCGGTGCCCCCGAGCGCGACGACATGCTTGCCGTGAAGGCTGAACATGGGGCCAGTATGCAACGGTGGCTAGCCGCCGACCTCGGCGACGAACTGTTGCGGGGACTTACCCCCTTCGTTGACCACCGTCATCGGCGTCCACCCCTTGGGCCCTGCCGAGAGGGCGTCGGCCAGCCAGTCTTGGGCGAACGCCTTCCGGTCGGCTGACAAGGGCCACGCCACCCCCCGCGACGCCGCGGCGGCCCGGAACTCGTCCCACCGCCGCAGCCACACCGTGTGCGGCGCCAGCCGGGCGGTCTTGACCCGCCAGGTCAGTCCGGCGTCTTGTGCCACCGCCTCGGCGGCCAGCCGCCAGTCTCGCTCTACGGCCAGCATCGTGTCGAAGTCCAGGTAGTGGGCGTCGGGGCCGTCATAAATCCACGTCTTCTTCGCCGCCGCCTTTACCGCCAGCCGGTCCAGGGCATGCAAGATATGAGGGCCGGCGGCCCCATAGTAACCGTTGAGAAACTCTGCGGTCAGGGCGCGGTCGTCTTGGCCCGGGTCATCCATGAGTCGGGCCAGCACCCAAGCCCGCATCTCGGTCATCTCCGACCCGCTGGACTGGTAGGCCCCTTCCTCGAAGACGCCCTTGACCCCGTGGCTGGCGAAGAACCTCAGGTTCGGCCCCATGACGCGGTAGTTGGGGAACGGCTGGACGTAGTGGGCGAAGTTGGTGACGTAGTCCCACACGTAGAGCCGGTCTGTCAACCGGTTCCACCCCCTCAGGTCGGCGGCAAACTCCTTGTTCGAGGGTCCGTCCAGGGGCCGGCCAAAGTCACATTCGATGCTGCACAACCGGACGATCACATTGGGCCGGGGCCGCACCGACCGCGGCGGCTTGCGCGAGTACTGATAGGCCAAGGTGTCAATGGCGACCTTGGGGAACTCGGACCTGATGTGGTCGGCGACATAGTTGGCCAGCTCGACCATTGTCCCGGCGTGGCTGCCCTCACGGTCGTCCACCGCCTTGCAGGCAGGACACTCGCACGGGTTGAAGCAGTCGTTCTGGCTGACGCTGACAATGTTGACGGACGGGTCGCGGCGGCAGATATCCTTGACCCGTTCCACGATGATGTCCCGCACCGCCTGGTTCGTCGTGCACAGTTGCGCGTTCTCCGCGGTCCGCTTGCCCTTGACGAGGCTGAAGTACTCGGGGTGGGTCGCGAAGTACTTCTCCGGCGGCACCAGGCCGTAGAAGGTGTGGACGAACCCGCCATAGACCGTCTTGCCGCCTCGGCTGGCGTCCAAGCCCCCGCCCATGCCGTTGGCAAAGTTGTGCCATTGCCAGTCCCCGTCCATGAACCCGTACCAGTAGGGGTCGCGGTATTCAAACGCTGGTTTGTGGCGGTCGTCTTGCTTGGGGACGGCCAGTCGTGGGTTCTTCGGGACGGTGGTCGCCCACGGCGTCCAGTAGCGGACTCCGGCATGCCTTTGTAGGAACCGAGAGACCGCGTAGAGCGTGCCCCGGGGCCGGCCTCCGGTGAGGAGGAGCCGGCTTCCCCGACGCGTCATCAGCGACTCTTCGTCGCCAAGCCGCTCATAGTGGGCAGACGGAAAGTACCGGTCGACCAGCTTCCCCCTGCCGACGACGACGCATGAATCGGGGAGGGTCTTGGTCGCCTGGGTGACTTTCGAGGGCGCACCGGTGACCTTGGCCAGAGTCGTCGCCAACTCCTGCGCCGCCCTCGCTTCGGCCGGAGTCGCGTCCGGCGAGGTCACGACGGTCTGCCATGTCTTGTCCACCCGGGGCGCCAGAGCCGTCGCGACAAGGATGGTGAACATGGCTGGATTATGTCGGGACCACCTTAGGGGCGCAGAATCTCTAAGAGTTCCCGGTCGACCAGGTACCCGTCCACGGTCTCGTAGTGCGCCCCGGGCCGGCCGTGCTCCACGATCCCAAACGCGCCCTCGAACCCCCAGAGAGACCAACCCCAACCATACTCCCGCCACAAACCGACGAGGTCGGTGAACCACCGGACGGCGACGTCGTTGGGTGTCTGGTTGAAGCAGCCGAACTCACCGATGTGGACGGGCCTCCCCATCGCGGCGACCTGGCGCCAAGGGGCATAGAACTCATGGAGGGCCGCCCTGTCCCACGGGTGCCCCCACCAGTCGCCACCGGGATACACCGCGTCATGACCCTTCCAACCCTCCCACCAGGTCGCGCCTTGGTGGCTGACCGGCATGGGTTGGTAGCCCCGCCCCGAGTGGACGACGTCGAGGTCCGCTAGTTCCGGCATCGCGACGTGCCCCCCTTCCAGGCCGTCGATGACGATGGTCCGTCCGGGGTCGACCGCCCGTATCGCCGCCACCACGCGGCGCACCAACGCTTCGTGCACGTCCCGGGTCATGCCGTACTGCCCGATGTCGGGTGGTTCGTTGACCAGGTCGAAGCTAAGGACGTCGCCCGGCACACCCTTGTACCGGCGGGCGAAGGTCTCCCACTGAAAGACAAACCCGTCCTGAGCCTCCCGGTCGGTCCACAGGTTATGCCGCTCGATATCAGGCCGGTTGATGCAGTACCCCGGTGCGCGGTGCATGTTAAGGCTGAAGTGCAACCCCCGCTCCCGGCAAACGGCGAGGTAGCCGTCGATCGCGGCCAAGACTCCCTCGTCCATGGCCTCGTAGTCCCCACCGACCGTCCAAAACCGGTAGTCGCACGCCAGGCGCACGAAGTCGAACCCGTTTCGTGCCATGAAGTCGAGGGCCCGCAGGTCGGGCGAAGCGGGTCTGGCTCCCGGCTCCCACGAGAAGACCCACTGAAAGTTGAAGCCGGTCCAAGGCATGGGTCAGTTTAGACAAGGTGACGACTTGGCAATCCGGCACCGGAGGCCGTATAGTGTCCGCGTGGACCCTCGCCTCTTGATCGCTGTGGCCGGCGGCGTCTTCGCCATCGCCTGCACAAACTCCGCACCCGCCACGACTTCTGAGGCCGCGCCGTCGGCCGAGCCTGTCCCGATCCTCAGCGGGATCCCCGCGCAGCGGCGTTCCGTCAACGTGACCCAGCTCTACAACGACAACTGTGCCAAGTGCCACGGGACCAAGGCGGAAGGCGGCTCGGCCAAGTCCCTTGTCAACATTGACAAGTTCGACCAGAAGTGGGACGTCCCCTTCTTCAACACGATCAAGAAGGGCAACCCCGACTGGGGGATGGACGAGTTCGGCGCGACCCACAGCGACGAAGAGGTCTGGGCTCTGGTCGTGCATATCCGTGAACTGCAAAACAAGGGCCTCCGCGACGGAGGATGGCGTCCCAAGGAGTCCGGCGGCGTTTTCACATCCAAGTACGGGAAGTACAAGGTCGACACCGTCGTCGACCGGGGCCAGCGCCTGCGGTTGCCGTGGTGCCTGGAGTTCCTTCCCGACGGCCGCATGCTGGTGTCGGAGAGGTCGGGCCGCCTCATGGTGTTGAAGAACGGCGGGGTCGTGGGCGAGGTCACCGGGCTGCCTCCGAGCAGGGAGCTGGGCCAAGGCGGTCTGATGGACGTCGTCTTGCACCCCGACTACGCCAAGAACGGCTGGGTCTACATTGCCGTGGCCGACCCCAAGAAAGACGGCGGGAACGCCGCGCTGACCAAGATCGTGCGGGGCAAGATCACCTGGAACGGCGCAAGTGGACGGTGGGGCTCGCAGCAGACCATCTTTGAGGCACCGCAACGGTTTTACACCGGCGCAGGCATCCACTTCGGCGGCAAGATCGCCTTTGACGGCAAGGGTCACGTGTACTTCAGCGTCGGCGAACGCGGGGGCAACATGTCGTCGCACAAACTCGACGTACCCTGGGGCAAGGTGTACCGCCTGAACGACGACGGCTCCGTGCCCAAGGACAACCCGTTCCCCAACAGCCCGTTCCCGGGGACATGGACATGGGGACACCGCAACCCGCAAGGGTTGGTCGTCCGCGCCAACGGCGAGGTCTGGGACACCGAACACGCCCCGCGCGGCGGCGACGAACTGAACCACCTCCAGAAGGGGGGTGACTACGGTTGGCCGGTCGTGTGCTTCGGGATCAACTACAACGACTCGCCCTTCGTGGTGCCCTGGCCGACCGCCGACCAAAAGATCACCATGCCGGCCCTCCGCTGGATGCCGAGCATCGCGGCCAGCGGCCTCAGCGAAGGCAACGGCAAGATGTTCCCCAAGTGGAAGGGCGACCTTTTCGCCGGCGGTCTGGCGGGCCAGACCGTCCGTCGGCTTCGCGTGGACGGCGGCAAGCTCGTTGAGGAGGAAGAACTCCTCTACGGCCGCGGCCGTGTCCGCGACGTGCGGACCGGGCCGGACGGCGGCATCTACGTCGTCCTCAACGATCCGGACATCATCGTGCGGTTGTCGGCGACCAACTGAAGCGCATCCTCAGCCGGGCCGTTCGCGCGGCCCGGCCCCTCGGCCGCCGGTATCCTCACGGCCTCAGATGGTCAGGCACCATGTCGGCGGCAACCGGTGGGAGGGCGTGGACGTCCACCCCTATAAGGAGGACGGCGGGACGCACTTCAAGTCCATCACGCGCCAGACCTTGTTCTCCGGAGCCCACGACCTGGGAGTGGAACTGCGGTACTTCGAGATCCAGCCGGACGGCCATTCGACACTGGAGCGCCACGAACACGCCCATCTCGTCATGGTCCATGAGGGCAACGGCCACGTGCTGGTCGGCGACACGGTGACGCCCGTCGGCCCAGGCGACGTCGTCCACGTTCCACCGATGACGTACCACCAGTTCCGCGCCACCCAAGGGTGCGTGATGGGTTTCCTTTGCGTGGTCAGCGCGGAGCGCGACAAGCCGCGCCGACCCACCGCCGAAGAGGTCGCCGGGCTCCCCGAGGCGGTACGGCAGTTTGTGCGGACTTGAACCATGAAGAGACCCAGGGAGTTCGGGTTCGAAACCCGCATGCTGCACGCCGGCCAGGTGCCCGACCCCCATGTCGGGGCGCGGGCGGTGCCGATCTACCAGACCACCAGCTACGTCTTTGAGAGCGCCGACGAGGCCGCCCACCTCTTTGAACTCAAGCAGTACGGCAACATCTACACCCGCATCAACAACCCGACCACCGCGGTCTTTGAGGAACGCATGGCGTCGCTCGAAGGCGGCACCGGGGCAGTGGCCTTGGCCAGCGGCATGGCCGCGCAGTTTGCCACGGTGATGACTCTCTGCCAGCCCGGCGACGAGGTCGTCGCGTCCTCCCACCTCTATGGCGGCAGCCTGACGATGCTCACCCACACCCTGGGAAAGCTGTCTGTGCAAACCAAGTTTGTCGACCCCGACGACCTCGACGCCTGGGCCGAAGCCACGACGCCCCAGACACGGCTCTATTTTGTCGAGACGATTGGCAACCCAGTCGGGTCAATTCCCGATTTTCAACCTCTTGGTGAACTGGCTAAATCCAAGAGGGTGCCGCTTGTCGTCGACAACACCTTTGCGACGCCGTACCTGTTCCGCCCTATCGAGTGGGGCGCCGACATCGTGGTGCATTCGGCCACCAAGTTCGTCGGCGGCCACGGCACCAGCATCGGCGGTGTCGTCGTCGACTCGGGCGACTTTGACTTCTCCCGGTTCCCCAGCGTGGCCGGCCCGTCGGCCAGCTACCACGGGCTCCAGTTTGCCGACACATTCGGCCACTACGGCTTTCTCATGAAGCTGCGCGCCGAGACATTGCGCGACACGGGGGCATGCATCTCGCCGACCAACGCGTTCATGCTCCTCCAGGGCGTCGAGACATTGAGCGTCCGCATGGACCGCCACGTCGCCAACGCCAGGGCCGTCGCCGAATACTTGGAATCACACCAAAAGGTTGAGAGAGTCCATTACGCTGGGCTCCCCTCCCATCCGCACCACGCCCGCGCCAAGAAGTATCTGCCGTTGGGCCCCGGTGCCGTCCTGTCATTCGAGCTTCGTCCGACCGGAGGGGACGTCCGTATGGCGGGCAAGAGCCTGATCGAGTCCCTCAACCTTTTCAGCCACTTGGCCAACGTGGGCGACGCCAAGAGCCTGGTCATCCACCCCGCCAGCACGACCCACCAGCAACTGAACGATGACGAACTCGCCGCCTGCGGCATTACCGCCGGGACGATTCGCCTGAGCGTCGGTTTGGAGACGACGGACGACCTGTTGTGGGACCTTGAACAGGCGCTGGCGGCCATCTGACACGGTGTAAGCCAAACACACTCAAGGCCAACCTTGGACGACTTGAGCGAGCTCGATAATCCAGACCACGATCTGCAGGCCGGAACAGCCCGAAGCCGTCTCGTCGTATCCTGGTCAAGACAATGCTGACCAACATGATCCTTGTCGCCGCCACCATGACCCAGACCAAGATCGACGACCTCGCCTGGCTGGCCGGAGAGTGGCAGTTCGAGCGCAGCGGCCGCCTTGTCACCGAGCATTGGTCCAAGCCCGCCGGCGGAACCATGATCGGCTATTCCCGCACCGTCCGCGACGGAAAGACCACCGAGTACGAGTTCCTGATCGTCCGTGCCGACAAAGCGGGAGTCCTCGAGTACGTCGCCAAACCGTCAGGCCAAGCTGAAGCGGTCTTCAAACTCATCAAGGCCGACAAGCAAAGCGTCGTCTTTGAGAACAAAGGCCACGACTTCCCTCAGCGTATCCTCTACACCCTGAAAGGCGACGACCTCACCGCTGCGATCGAGGGCAATGTCAACGGCCAAGGACGTCGCGTCGAGTTCCCCTACCAGCGGGTCAAGTGACGCCACTGCCGGTACTATCGGAGTAGGGACAAGAGTAATGAGCTTCGGCCACGCCCCGGCATGCGACATCCGGCTGAACACGGCCCTGACCCCCGATCAGCGTGACCTCTTCCAGGACAGCCGGGTCGTCCGGCGCGTCCTTGCCGAAGCCAAGACCATCGCCGTCGTCGGCCTCAGCACCGACCGGACCAAAGCCAGCAACATGGTCGCCAGTTATCTACAGGACGAGGGCTACCGGGTGGTCCCCGTCCACCCCAAAGCCGAGGAAATCCTGGGCGAAAAGGCGTACCCCAATCTCCGTGCGGTGCCTTTCCCCGTCGACGTCGTCGACATCTTCCGTCCGAACACCGAAGTCGCCGGGATCGTCGACGACGCGATCGCCATCGGGGCCAAGGCGGTCTGGATGCAGCTTCGTCTCTACGACTTGGACGCGGCCGCCAAGGCCCAGGCAGCGGGCCTGATGGTGGTGGCCGACCGTTGCATCAAGATGGAGCACGGGCGTTACTCCGGGGCGTTGCACTGGGCCGGGATGAACACCGAGGTCGTCACCGCGCAACGGGAGCGACGGCGTCGGTAGCAGGCAAGGCGACCTTTACGCCATCAAATCCTTCACCACGTGGCCATGCACGTCGGTCAGGCGCATGTCGCGGCCCTGATAGCGATAACCCAGCTTCTTGTGGTCGACCCCCAACAGCCAGAGTAGCGTCGCGTTCAGGTCGTGGACATGGACGGCCCCGTCGGTGAACTCGTCCATCGTCGGCTCCATCGGAGAGCCGTCCGCGGCGACGATGTTGTAGCCGAAGTCGTCCGTTTGGCCGTACGTCGTGCCGCTCTTCACCCCTCCCCCCGCCATGAAGACGGTGAAGCAGCGCGGGTGATGGTCGCGCCCGAACGTGTTGGGATCCAGGGGCCCTTGTGAGTAGCTCGTCCGCCCAAACTCGCCGCCCCAGACGATCAACGTCTCGTCGAGCATGCCCAGGCGTTTGAGGTCCTTGACCAAGGCCGCGGTCGGCTGGTCCGTGTCCTTGCATTGCTGGGTGATCCCCGCCTTGAGCCCGCCGTGCTGGTCCCAGCCTTGGTGATAGAGCTGGATAAACCGCACCCCCTTCTGGGCGAGGCGCCGGGCGAGCAGGCAGTTCGCGGCAAAGGTGCCGGGCTTCTTGCTGTCCGGCCCGTAGAGTTCAAAGACTTCGGCGGGCTCCTTGCTCAGGTCGGTGACTTCGGGGACACTCGTCTGCATCCGGTAGGCCAGTTCGTACTGGGCGATCCGGCTCTCGATCTCGGGGTCGAGCTCCTTCTCGAACTGGAGCCGGTTGAGTTCTCCCAGCCGGTCCAACATCGCCCGACGCCCACTCTCACAGATTCCGTCCGGGTTGCTCAGGTAGAGCACCGGGTCGCCCCCGGAGCGGAACCGCACGCCCTGGTACCGGGAGTCGAGGAACCCGCTCCCCCACAACCGCGCGTAGAGCGGCTGGTCACCCTTGCCCACACTGGCCAGCACGACGAAGGCGGGCAAGTCTTCGTTCATCGAGCCGAGCCCATAGCTGAGCCATGCCCCGAAGCTGGGCCGGCCCGCGATCTGGCTTCCGGTCTGCATGAAGGTGATCGCCGGGTCGTGGTTGATCGCCTCGGTAAACATGGACTTGACAAAGCAGAGTTCGTCGGCGACGTCCTTCAAGTGGGGGAACAGTTCGCTCATCCAGGCACCGCTCTGGCCGTGCTGGGCGAACTCAAATGGCGACCCGGCCAAAGGGATGCTGGACTGGTTCGCGCTCATCGCGGTCAGACGTTGCCCCTTGCGCACGCTTTCGGGAAGTTGCTGGCCGTGCATCTCTCGGAGCTTGGGCTTGTAGTCGAAGAGGTCTTGCTGGGCGGGGCCGCCGGCCTGGAACAGGTAGATGATCCGCTTGGCCTTGGCGGCATGGTGCAGTCCCTTCACCTGGCTGCCGTCGGCCCAGACCATTTCAGGAAGGAGGGCAGACAAAGCCATGACCCCGACGCCCTGGGCCGCCCGCCCAAAGAACTGCCGCCGGGTCAGGCGCATCATGCGCTCGGTGATCATCATCGGGTCGTTCATCGCTTCCACACCACCGCGTCCGAATTGAGGACGGCCTGGCAGACCACCGTCATCGCGGCCAAGTCGGTCCGGTCAAGGCCAGGGTCAGGCTTCCTCTCGCCCTGGGCCAACAACTTGTCCACGTCCGCCTTGTCAGCGGTGAAGACGGCCCGCTGCTCTTCGAACACTTTGAGGAGCACCGCCGACTCCCGCGGCCCCGGCTCCCGGCCCGCCAACCTTCGGAACGCCACCGCCACCCTCTCGGCCGGACCCTTACCTTCCTTCATCGCCAGTTCGGCCAGGACTCGGGCCGCCTCGACGAACTGGACGTCGTTGAGGAGGACGAGGGCCTGCATCGGCGAGCTTGTGTTGGGGCGGCGCACGACGCACGACTCCCGCGAACCGCCGTCAAAGACCAGCATGCTGGGTACCGGCGTCGTCCGCTTGACCGTCGAATAGAGGCTCCGCCGGTACAAGTCCGCTCCCTTGCTTTGGACAAAGGCTTGGGTCATGGTGTTGTTTTCTGTCCAAATGCCCGCCGGTTGGTACGGGTTCACCGGCGGCCCGCCCATCTTTCCGTTCAGGAGCCCGGCCGCCGAAAGGGCGGTGTCCCGCATCATTTCGGCGGTCAGGCGTTGGCTGGGCCCGTGCCAAAGCAGGCGGTTCTGAGGGTCTGCCTCGGCGCCTGCCGGGTTCCGCTTCGAGTCCTGCCGATAGGTCGCCGACGTCACGATCTCTTTCACGAGGGCCTTCACGTTCCAATCGGAGTCCATGAACCGGCGGGCTAAATAGTCCAAGAGTTCCGGATGGGTCGGCACCGTCCCTTGCACGCCGAAGTTCTCGCTGGACTCCACAAGCCCCACACCAAAGAGCATCTGCCAGACCCGGTTGACAAAGACCCGCGCCGTCAGCGGGTTGTCCTTGCGTGTCGCCCACCTGGCCAAGGCCAGCCGGTCGTTGTCACCTTGTGCCCTCAAGGGCGGGAAGACCTTGGGGGTGTCGCGGACGACGCGGTCCTTCTCCGTCACGGGTGCGTCGTACATGCCGTGGAACAGCACGTAGGTCGGCTTAGGCCGCTTGGCCTCGTGCATCACCTCGACCTCCAAGACGCCGTCCTCCACCGCCGTCAGCTTCACCTGGGCCTCGCGCAGGTGCTTGAGGGCTGTCTGTACGGCCGGATCGCCCCAGGCCGGGCCGGGTGCGGCGGCGACATAGCGGACCTCCGCCACCTCTCCACCTTTCCATCCTGCGTCACGAAACCTTTGGCCGATCGACCAGTCGCCCCCTGAGGGGCCCAGGTCGCCATAGGCGGAGACCTTTTTCCACAGTCGGCTGGCCAAAACTTCGACTTTTGCTTCCTTGCCGCCGACATAGATTTTCAGGCCGTCGACCGACCCACTGCCGTCGTACGACCATCCCACCTTGGACCACTCGTCTTTGGGCAGTTGTCCCACCGTCCGGACCGCGAGGGCGTTGCCCGGCCAAGAGCGCATCACCCGGGCGGTCAGATGGCCGTCGTCCAGCAGGAGGTCCATGCCGCAAAAGCCCACGTCGGTCCCCCCCGTGCGGTGCAAAAGGACGACCTGGCCCTTGTCCCGCGAGTCTCGCACCGCCATCTCCCACGTGAACGCGTCGTACCTCTCCTTGGCCGGAAGTCCACGGAACACCACCCCGTCGTCGCCCCCCGTCCGGACGGCCTTGACCTTCCGTCCGTCGACGACCGCGTCCACCAGACTCGGCGTGCCGACCAACTGGGCGTAGACGTCCTTGTTCGCCCCGGTGCTCGGCGCGAACTTGCCGCCTTCTTGCTTCTCGAACTGGAAGGAGTAGGAAGCGGGAGCCGGACCGCCGTCCGCCACGGCGGCCTTCCGTGCCCGGGCCAGTTCATGCTTGGCCTTGTCGGACTCGGCCCTCAGTCGGGCGATCTCCGCTGCCTGCTCTTTGGTGGGCAAGAGCAAGGAGGGGGGCGGGACGATCTCACTGCTGAGGAGCAGGCCGAACTCGTCGATCGAGTTGAAGTAGCTGTACAGCTGATAGAACTCGCGTTGGGAGATCGGGTCGTACTTGTGGTCGTGACAACGGGCACAGCCGACAGTGAGCCCCAGCACGGCGGTACCGAACGTCTCCACCCTGTCCACGGCGTAGGCGTTCTTGAAGTCGGCGGGGATCGACCCACCTTCGTTGGACTGCCGGTGCAGCCGGTTGAACGCCGTCGCCAGTTTGTCGTCAGTGGTCGATCCGGGCAAAAGGTCGCCGGCCAGTTGCTTGGTGACGAACTGGTCGTACGGCATGTTCTGGTTGAACGCCCTGACAACCCAGTCCCGGTACGGCCAGAACGGCGCCAAAAGGTCACTCTGGTAGCCGTAGCTGTCGCTATAGCGGGCGGCGTCGAGCCACTCGACCGCCATCCTTTCCCCAAACGCCGGCGAGGCAAGGAGCTCGTCGACATAGGCTGAGTACGTGCTGCCTGGCTTTCTCGGCATGGCCGCCGGAGGAAGGCCGGTCAAGTCGAGGGCGACGCGCCGGTTGATCCGCTCAGGGGCCGCCTCGGCCGTCGGCTTCAGCCCGTCAGCCTGCAACTTGGCAAAGACGAAGCGGTCGATGTCGTTCCGCGCCCAGCCGTCGCCGGCGTGGGGCACCGGAACCGTCTTGGGCACGGGGATGAAAGCCCAGTGCGACGCATACTTCGCCCCTTCCGCGATCCACCGGCGCAACACGGCCGCCTCGGCGGGGGTCACGGCCTTCCCGGTCGCGGCCGGTGGCATCGGCGAGTCCTTGCTCGTCACCCGCCTCAACATCAGGCTCTCGTCGGGCTTGCCCGGGACGACGGCGTGTCCGTCCCCCAGGTCGGCGGTCGCCCCGGCGAAGGTGTCGAGCCGGAGCCCCGCCTGGCGAGACGAGGCGTCGGGGCCGTGGCACAGGAAGCATTTTTCCGACAGGATCGGCAGGACGTCCCGGCTGAAGTCGACCTGGGCAGGTCCGGGGGCTGAGCCCGGGGTGGCCGCCGCCGCCGCGAACCACACAAGACCAGCGACCAAGGCTGCCGGGCCGACGCGCATAAAGCCAGGTTACCGCCGGTGGCTTGAATTCAACGCTGGCGATAGACAAAACTCAGGTTTATGACCGGCCCACGGCCACGCCTGACCCCCGGCGAAGTCGCCCAGTACAACGAGGACGGCTACCTGGTGTTCCGCCGTCCCGTGCTCGCGCCGGACAGGTTCGAGGCCCTGCGTCAATACTTCGACAAGATCTTGGGCGAACTGGACGCCGACGAGCGGCCCGAGTCGATGGACGTGCCCCATTTCATGTACCCCGACCTCTTCGCCTGGGCGTTCGACGACGACGTCCTCGACCTCGTGGAGCCGATCCTCGGCCCTGACCTGGCTCTCTTCTCGACCCACTTCATCTGCAAGCCCAAGGGCAACGGCAAGCGGGTGCCCTGGCACGAGGACAGCTTCTACTGGAAGGGGCAGATCGAGCCTATGGAGGTCTGCACGGTCTGGCTGGCCCTGGACCCCAGCACGACGGAAAACGGGTGCATGTACGTCATCCCGCGCACCCACACCACCGGCAAGAAGGGCTTCAGTGACTACGACCCCGTCGACCTGGCCCACAACGTCTTCAACTCGGAGATCAAGGCGGTGCAGCGCGACGACAGCGCCAAAGTCGCCATCGAAATTGAGCCCAACCAATGCTCTCTCCATGACGGACGCATCATCCACGGGAGCGAGGCCAACCTCTCCGACAAACGACGCTGCGGCTGGACGCTCAGGTTCACCAGCACGGCGGTCAAGTTTCACGACGAGAACTTCCACGGTGCCCACCAGGTCTATCTCGCGAAGGGCGTGGACCGGGGCGGGAACACCTATGCCGACCCCGGCAAGCGGTATCCGGAAGTGATGAAGGCCCGCGGGGCGGTCAGCCGGTACCGTAATGCCCACTGAAATTGAGATTCGGCTGACCGAGAGCCCAGTGATGACTACCGCACCTCACACAATCACCCCCGGCCGTGTCCGGACATCCAAAGGGGTCCGCCTGTGCTGATGTGCCTGCTCGGGTCGCCTTGGGCCGGCCCTCCGACGACGCCCGGCGCCGTCGTGTACAAGGGCACCCATGGACCGGGGAAAGGCAAGCACGTCGTCCTCCTTGCCGGCGACGAAGAGTACCGGTCCGAGGAGGCCCTGCCCCAGTTGGCCAAGATCCTCGCCGTCCGCCACGGCTTCACGTGCACCGTCGTCTTTCCGATGGCCCCGGACGGAACGGTCGACCCGACCGTCCAGACCAACGAACCCGGGGTCACCGCCCTTCGCGACGCCGACTTGTGCGTCATGCTCATGCGCTTCCGTCACTGGCCCGCGAGCCAGACAAAGTCGTTCGCCGACTACCTCGACACAAAAAAGCCGGTCCTCGCGTTGCGCACCAGCACCCATGCGTTCGACTATTCACGCGACCGGCAGGACGCCTACGCCAAGCTGAGTTGGGACGACCATGGCGGGTTTGGCCGCCAGGTCCTGGGCGAGACATGGGTCAGCCACTGGGGGGTCCACGGCGTCCAGGGCACCCGGGCCCTGCCCGAGGAAGGCCGGTCCGGACACCCCCTCCTCCGTGGGGTCGGCACCATCTTTGTCACCACCGACGTCTACGAGGCACATCCGCCCGCCGACGCGGAGGTCGTCTTGCGCGGACAGGTCGTCGCAGGCCTCAAGGCCACCGACCCTCCCGCGACGGGCAAGCGCAAGAACGCACTCCAAGTGGAGCAAGGGATCAACGGCCCGATGATGCCGGTCTTGTGGACCCGGATGAGGGGGGCGGGCCATACCGTCACGACCACGATGGGCGCCGCGACCGACCTGCTCGACGAAGGTCTGCGCCGGTTGCTGGTCAACAGCGTCTATTGGCAACTCGGCCTTCCCGTCCCGGCCAAGGCCGACGTGGACTTGGTCGGCGACTACCGGCCAAGCCCGTTCGGTTTCGGCAAGCACAAGCGGGGCGTCAAGCCGGCCGACCTCGCGCTCCCGCCGGACGGCGGAACGACAAGTTGACGCGCATTGGAGGCATGGCCCGAGCATCGGGCGGACGGTTCACCTCATAATGAACCGACCAGCGACGAAGCTAGTTGCTTTGCGAAGCGGAGTGTAAAACCATCACCATGAGCGAACAATCGACCCCCAAGACTTCTCGCCGGAGCTTCCTCCAGGCGACCGGTGGACTCGCTGCCAGCGCCGCGTTGACCAAGTTCGACCTTCCCGGCGTCCACATGTCCAACGACGACGCCATTCAAGTCGCCCTGGTCGGATGCGGCGGACGAGGCAGCGGCGCGGCGGTGAACGCGATGGCGACCAAGTCGGGGACGTGCAAGCTCGTCGCCATGGCCGACGTCTTCAAAGACCGCCAGGATGACTCCTACCGGAACGTCAAGCAGGCCGCCGAGCACATGCCGGACAGGTTTGCGGTCACCGAGGACAAGAAGTTCCTCGGATTCGACGCTTACAAGAAGGCGATGGACTGCCTCCGGCCGGGAGACATCGTCATCCTCACCACCCCGCCCGCCTTCCGCTGGGTGCACTTCACCTACGCGCTCTCCAAGAAGCTCAACATCTTCATGGAGAAGCCGGTCTGCGTCGACGGGCCGTCGGCCAAGCGCATGCTCAACCTTAACGAGCAGGCCAAGGCCGCGGGCACCAAGATCGGCGTCGGGCTGATGTCGCGCCACAGCGTGGGTATGAACGAGTTGTACAAGCGCATCCGCGACGGGGAGATCGGCGACATCACCTACATGCGCGGTTATCGCATGCACGACCCCGCCGCCTCCTCGCAGTCGACGTTCAAGTTGAAGCCCGAGGGCATGAGCCACCTGGAGTTTCAGATCCGCCGGTTCCACAGCTTCCTGTGGTGTAGTGGCGGCTGTTTCAACGACTTCTACATCCACTTGATCGACCAAATGTGTTGGATGAAGGACGCCTGGCCGGTCAAGGCCTATGCCCTCGGTGGACGGCACTACAAGACGGCCCCGGACGGGTCGCCGTTCGTCGACCAGAACTTCGACACCTATGCCATCGAGTACAGCTTTGCCGACGGCACCCGGATGCAGTTCGACGGACGCTGCATGAACGGCGCCCAGGTGATCTACTCGAGCAACGTCCAGGGCACCAAAGGCGTCGCGATCGCCTCGCGGGCCGGAGACTGCGGCGGGCCTCAGGCCACCTACCGGGGCTTCAACACCACCCGCGACCGCGAGATCTGGCGGTCGAAGGACAACAGCAACCCCTATCAAAACGAGTGGGAGTCCCTGGTGGCCGCCATTAAGGCGAACAAACCCTACAACGAGGTCGACTACGGGGTCAAGGCGTCGCTCGTCAGCAGCCTGGGCCGCATGGCCGCCCACACGGGTCAGGAGGTCAGCTACGACGACATCCTGAACGGCACGTTTGAGATGGGGCCCAACGTCGACAAGCTCACCTACGAGTCCGACGCGCCCGTGATGCCTGGTGCCGACGGGATGTACCCGCAGCCCGAGCCAGGCCGGAAAACGACGGAGTACTGACGCCCAGCCCGGCATGAAGATCACTGCCATCAGGGCGTACCAAGTCGACCTGCCCCTCCACGAAGGGACGTACAAATGGTCGGGCGGCAAGTCGGTCTCCGTCTTCGACAGCACCGTTGTCGAGGTCGAGACCGGCGAGGCGTCTTTGTCTCAATTTTATTGACCAGTGCACCATGTCCAGAGGTAACTTGCGCCTAGCAAGGGGAAGCGACTGGTGACTAAATCACTCATTGGCCTCGTAGTCCGTTCGTTTGTTAGCCTGTATGTCCCTGCCCTTGTCCTGGCAGGGATCGGGATCAAGATCGAGGACATCTCGACGGTGCTTCCGCATGCCACACTGGGGACCCTGATCCGGTTGCCGGCCTTTGCCGTCGCAAACTACTACCTCAAGGACCCTAAGAAACGAGCTGCTGTCTCAGTGCTGGCCGTGGTTGCCTCACATTTGCTCGTCAGCATCGGTCAGGCGTTGAACAGCGGAAAGCTCCTTGATGCACTTGCCCAGCAAGGCTGGCTGCCCTACTTGGGCACCACCGCCGTCGCACTCATCGTGGCTGTGCCTGCCGCCACGATTTATCTTGTTTGGGAACGTCGAGCCAATCCAAAGCGCTCAGACTACAGCGAATCTCTTGCTCGCTGACCCGCAAATCTGTCTCAAGCCACCTGGCCCAAAGCAGCTATGTCACGGTCAGCGTCGCGGAAGGCGCCCCGCGACAGTGGACGGCAAGATGAAGGCGTCGACAGCCCCGGGCCTTGGCGTCGAGCCGAAGGTTTCACAATTTCGCAAGATACGCCAGCGTGGAAGTTCTTACTCTAGGCGAGAATGTCCCGCACGACTTCACCGCCGACGTCCGTCAAACGGAAATCCCGGCCCTGATAGGCGTACGTCAACTTCGTGTGGTCGATGCCCAGCTGGTTGAGGACAGTCGCCTGCATGTCATGCACCCCGACCGGATCCTTGACCACGTTATAGCAAAAGTCGTCTGTCTCCCCATGCACATACCCACCCTTGAACCCACCTCCCGCGACCCAGAGGGAGTAGCAGTCACCAAAGTGGTCGCGCCCATGGGCGTTCTTGTTGTTGATGTCGCCTTGGACAAAGACCGTCCGCCCGAACTCGCCCGCCCAAAGGACGATCGTGTCGTCCAGCATGCCCCTCTGCTTAAGGTCGGTCACGAGCGCCGCAGACGGCTGGTCGGTGTCGCGACACTGCAGAGCCAATTGAGTGTCCAAGTTGCCATGCTGGTCCCAGCCCGAGTGCATCAGTTGGACAAACCGGGTGCCCCGTTCCAAGAGCCGACGCGCCAGCAGGCAGTTGTGGGCGTAAGTGCCCCGCTTCTCCACGTCTGGCCCGTACATGTTCAATATTGAGCGAGGTTCCTTTGATATATCGGTCAGTTCCGGCACCGACGTCTGCATGCGAAAGGCCATCTCGTACTGGGCGATGCGGGTCTCGATCTCGGGGTCGCCGTAGTCCGCGTGGCGTCGGGCGTCGAGCTTGACGAGGTCGTCGAGCAATGACCGGCGCAGTTCTGGCGACATCCCCGGCGGGTTGCTCAGGTAAAGCACCGGATCGCCCTCGGCCCGGAACCGCACGCCCTGGTACTTCGACGGGATGAACCCCGACCCCCAGTAGTAGTCGTAGAACAACTGGCCGCACGTCTTCTTCTCGTCGCTGCTCGTCATCACGACGAAGGCGGGCAAGTCCTCCGTCATCGAGCCCAGGCCGTAGGCCACCCATGCCCCCATGCTTGGCCGTCCTGGAATCTGGCTCCCCGTCATGAAGAAGGTCACGCCGGGGGCGTGGTTCACCGCGTCGGTGTGCATCGACTTGACCAGGCAGATGTCGTCGGCGACAGAGCCGGTGTGGGGGAGCATCTCGCTGAGCCACATGCCGCACTGGCCGTACTGCTTGAACGGCTTGATCGGCGGCAGGACGGGAAATTTCGCCTGGTTGCTCGTCATCGTGCTCAGCCGCTTGCCTTCACGCAGGCTGGCGGGGAGTTCTTCCAGGCGGTGCTTGTCCAACTGGGGCTTGTAGTCAAACAGGTCGACGTGGCTGGGCGCGCCGCCCTGCCACAACACGACGACACGCTTGGCCCGCGGTTTCATGTGGGGCAAGCCCGGCAGTCCCCCTGACTTGGACTGCCGGGCCGCGCCGTACCCCTCCTGGGCCAGCAAGGCGCTCAGGGCCGCCATGCCGACGCCCTGGGCACCGGCCTTGAACAACTGCCGCCGCGACAACCGCAAGTCTCGCTCGAAGAGGGGGTTCAACCTAGGGTCATTGTACATGGCGCGTCGCGGTGATCCCTCCGCAGAAATCGAGGGCACCCGTGAACAACCGGTTGGTGTAAAACGTCAGTACTGCCATCGGACCAACGCCATGATCGTCCGCCCCCTCCTCTTGTCTGCCTTGGGGTTTTTCTCCCTGGGCTTCCAGCCGAGCCCGCCACCCCAGCTCCACGTCTTGGTCGTCGGCGGTGGCCCCCAACCCAAATACAACCAGGTCGCCATCGAGAGCAACGTCCGCTACATTGACCGGGTCAAGCCGTCCAACACGGATCTCAGAGTGCTCTTCACCGACGGTAATCCCGAGTCGAAGAACGTCTTGTGCCAGGGCGAAGGGGGCAAGACCTACTACCGCGCGCCCCAACTCCCGCGCCAAGACGGCCCGGCCCACCTCGCGACCGTCCAGGCCGAGTTCGCCAGCTTGGCCGAACGGCTCCGGCGGGACAGCGCGGGCGAGTGCCTGGTCTACTTCACCGGGCACGGCAGCCCCAACAAGGCGGGCAACCTGAACAACAACCACTTCGACCTGTGGGACAACCAGCGCCTGACCGTCACCGACATGGCGGCGTCGCTCAAGCAGTTCCCTAAGGACGTGCCGGTCACCCTCCTGATGGTCGAGTGCTACTCCGGATCGTTTGCATACACTCTGTTTGAGGACGGACTGCCCGACGCCCAACTGGCCGACCGCAAGATCTGCGGGTTCTTTGCCAGCGTCCAGCAACGCATGGCCGCCGGCTGCACCCCCAATGTCAACGAGGCCGAGTACCGCGACTTCACCGGCTATTTCTTGGCCGCCCTGACCGGCAAAGACCGCATGGGGCGGGATGTCCAAGGCGTCGATTACAACAAGGACGGCCGGGTGGGCATGGACGAAGCGTTCGCCTATTCGCTTGTCCACGACAACTCGATCGACACCCCGGTGTGCACGTCCGACGTGTTCCTCCGCCGCTTCGTCACGACCAAGGACGCCGACATCATGGCGACATCCTTCAGCCAAGTCCGGTCGTGGGCACGGCCCGCCCAACTTGTCGCCCTCGACGGACTGTCCACCGCCTTGGGTTACGACAGCGAAGACCGGCTCCAGGTCGCCTACAACGCCTTCATCCGCAACCCGGTGAACAGCGCCAAAATGCGCGATGTCAACACACTCCGTTTTGTGCGGCTCGCCAAGTCGGTGGTGCTCCAACACCAATTGGATGTGTCCGGCGCGCCAGAGGTCAAGCGGCGGTTCGCCGAGCTTCTGAAGCTCGAGGCGGCCAACCCGCTCCGACCCGCCCGGGCGTGAGTCACTCCCGCGTCATCGCCTCGTCCAGGTTGAGGATCGACAGACAGACCGCCGCATAGGCGGCGTGCTCGGGCACGCCGAGCGACCGGTCGCGCGGCGACTCGCCCACCGCGAGGTATCGACTTGCCGCCGCCTCGTCCTTCCGAAACGCCGACAACGCCTTGTCGACGCTGGAACTCAGGACGGCCATCTCGCTTGGGCTGGGCGTCCGTCCACAGACCAGGCGGAACGCCAAGCCCAACCGCTCGGGGCGCGACGCCTTGGCCAACATCACCCGTTGGGCGAGCGCCCTCCCCGCCTCGACCCACGTGACGTCGTTGAGCATGGTCAAGGCATGGAGAGGCGTGGAAGTGCGGTAGCTGCGCACCACACAGACCTGCCGCGCGGAGGCGTCGAACATGTTCCCCGGCGCCACTGTCCGTCGCCAGAACGTGTAGATGGATCGCCGATAGAGGTCAGCGCCGTGCGACTGCGGATAGGTGAAGTCCCGCTCGTCGGTGATCGCCAGACTGCTCCAAATGCCTTTGGGCTGGTAGGGGTACACCGGAGCCCCGCCCACCTTGAGGTTGGCCAGGCCCGAGGCGGCAAGGGCCACGTCGCGCAGCACCAGCGAAGGCATCCGGAACCGTGCCCCGCGCGCCAGCAACACGTTTTCGGGGTCGCGCTTGAGCAAGGCCGGCGAGACCCGCGACGACTGGCGGTACGTCGCACTGGTCACGATCAGGCGGTGCATGCCCTTCACGTCCCAACCGCTCCGGACAAACTCGGTGGCCAGCCAATCAAGCAAGGCGGGGTGGGACGGTGGCTCGCCCTGGACGCCGAAGTTTTCTGACGTCTTGACCAGGCCGCGACCGAAGAAGGTCTGCCAGTAGCGGTTCACCGCCACACGGGCAGTGAGCGGGTTCTGGGGCGAGACGACCCATGCCGCCAGCCCAAGGCGGTTCTTTGGGAGTCCGGTCGCGCCGAACAGCGCCGGTACCCCCGGCCCGACCTTTTCGCGCGGCTCGGTGTAGTTCCCTCGGTTCAAGACATGCGTCTCCCGAGGTTGCGCGTCGCTCATCACCATCGGCTTGGGAGTCGCCGCCCGCACCGCGGCCAGTTCCTCGCGCAGGCGCTTGGCGGTCGCCCTCTCCGGGGGCCGGAGCACGTTGTCCAGGAAGTACGTCCTCAGCGTGGCTTCCTGATCCTTGCTCTTGTCCTTGGCGGCAAGGGCGTCTTGGACCGCTTTTGGCGCCTTGGTGTCACCCGCCCGCTCCCAATCAGCGAGTCGGCGCGCCGTCTCGGGGTCGTCCTCGACCTTCTTCGCCGCCTGGTCGGCGGCCGACGACTCGGCCGTCAGCTTGGTCAGGCGGGCCATCTGTTCCGGCGACCCGGCGTAGATCCAGGGTTTGGCGAGGCTGTAGGGGACCCCGCCCTCCGGTCTGCCCCGCTCGGGGACGTTGTTGAAGTACGCCATCAGGCTGTAATAGTCGCGCTGGGTGAACGGGTCGTACTTGTGGTCGTGGCACCGGGCGCAGCCCATGGTCAAACCGGAGAAGACCGTCGCGGTGGTGTCGACCCGGTCAAAGAGGACGATGTTGCGCTGTTCTTCCTCGATGGCCCCGCCCTCCTCATTGAGCATGTGGTTGCGGTTGAACCCCGTCGCGACGAGCAGGTCACGGCCCTCGGGGGTCGTTTCGCCCGCCCCCGGCATCAGGTCTCCCGCCAACTGCTCGGTGGCGAAGCGGTCGTAGGGCATCCCCGCGTTCATCGCCCGCACCACCCAGTCGCGCCACACCCATTGGTAGGTGTCGCCTTCCATCTGGAAGCCGTTGCTGTCGGCGTAGCGCGCGGCATCGAGCCACGGCAGGGCCATCTCCTCGCCGTAGTGGGGGCTGGCCAGCAGCCGGTCGACGACCTTCTCGTAGGCGTCGGGCGACTTGTCGGCAAGAAAGGCGTCCATTTCCGCCAAGGTCGGCGGCAGGCCGGTCAGGTCGAGGGTGACCCTCCTCAGGAGGGTGGCCCGGTCCGCCTCTGGTGAGGGCCGTAGCCCTTCCTTCTCCAGCCTCGCCAAGACGAACCGGTCGACCGGGTTCCTGACCCATCGCTTGTCCCGGACAAGGGGAAGAGGGGGCCGTACCGGCGGCACGTAGGCCCAGTGCTTCGCGGGCTCCCCAGTCGACGTCGCCCCTTGGTCGATCCAGTCGGCGACCAACTTCAATTCCCGCGCAGAAAGCGGAGTGAACCCCAACGGCATCTGAGGCCCGCCCACGCCCTTGACCCGCTGCAACAGCAGGCTCTTGGCCGACTGGCCCTTGATGACGGGAGGGCCGCTTGCCCCGCCCTTCATCAGCGTCTCGTAGGTGCGCAGGTCGAGGCCGGCCGCCGGCGCGTCGCCGCCATGGCAACTCACGCACTTGGCCCGGAGCAGCTTGGCGACGTCGCCATAGGCCACCTTCTCCGTGGGGCGGCCTGTCTGGGCCAGACCCAGCGCCAAGGGCCCGGCCGCCACCACGACCTGCCATACCGCGAGGCCCCGTTGCCCGATCCGCCGACGCATAGTTCCAATATGGCCCAGGTGGGCCCCGTCTGGTCGAGAACCCCGTGATTGTCCCCCGCCCGACCAGCCACGGGAAGATTGCTTGTATCATGGGCAGATGCGCGGCGTCAACGCCTTTGTCCTTTTCGTCCTGGTCCTCATCGCCCTCGGTTGCGGCGGCGGGGGCGGCGGGGTCACGGTCGTCGACGCCGACGTCGCGGTGGTCTGGCCCGCCCGGTCGCGGGGCGACCTGTCCCACGGGTTGACATCGGCAATGTCCGCCTCGATCACCCTCGACGGAGCCGACGGCTTCGGCAACCACATCACCTTCACGGTCGACCGTGACCCCCTGCAGCCGGGCGGTTACACCGCGACCTATCACGTGCCGACCCCGGTGAGCCCGCAACGGGTGAGCACCCTGAGGGCGACGTTCTACGCCCAAGCCGGGGCGGCCGGTGACGTCGTCGGGACGGCGTCCGCCCCCGTCTCATTGGCCTCGAACAAGCTCAACTTGGGCACGATCACCTTGGACAGCAAGGTCAAGCACGTCACCGTCTCGCCCGCCGGGCCGCTTGTCGCCGGGTCCGCCGCCACTCAGCTGCAGTTTTCCGCCACCGACGCTGACGGGGCCGCCGTCGCCGTCTCGCCCGGCTCCGCGGTCTTTGGTGTGACCAGCGGCGCGACCAGTCTCGGCGTCGCCGCGGACGGCATGGCGACACCCTTGGGCGCGGGGACCGCGCTGGTGCATGCCACTGTCGACGGGGTCACCAGCCCCGACGTCGCCGTCGAGGTCACCGGCGGCACCGTCGTGGCATACAGCTTCCTCTCCGGGAAGTCCGGCAACCTCGTCGTCCCCGCGTTCGACGCCGTCCAGGGCGACCTGTTCCAGGTCGTCGGCGGGCACGACATCCAGGTGACCGAACTCGCCGTCGAAGTCCAGGCGACAGGCCAGGCCCCGCGCGAAGTCGGCCTGTTCGACTCCACCGGCACCCTGGTCGCCCAGGCGACCATCGCCTCGACGGACACCCTGGCCAACGGCTACTACTGGAAGGCGATCACGCCGGTCACCCTGACGGCGGGCCAGCAGTTCTATGTCGGCGCCCTGCACGGGACCGGGGCGGGACAAGAGTATTACAACGACACCCGCGCCGCCGACGTGGCCGGCTTCGTCCAGGACATCGGCTCGTTCTTCAAGGCGTCGACGACCCTGGCCGGAGGCTCTTGGCAGCCCACCCTGGGGACGGGACAGTTCGGGGGGGCCCTGCGGCACTACACCGCGAACTTCAAGGCGACCCAGTTGTGACCGGCGAGGGATGGACTTCTTCCGCAAGTTCCGAGACCTGGGCAGGCTGGTCACGGACACCCTTGCGGGGAGCCCTCCACCCAATCCAGTCCAGGAGATTTTGGGGAGGGGATACGGCCCCTACCCCTATCTGGCCGAGTTTGTCGCCGAGCACCACGCCGACCCCCGCCTGGCCGGCTGGCTCGACGAGGCCCTGCGGTCCGAGGAAGACTTTGCCACCGTCCAGTTCCTCCTGAGGCACGGCGCCAGCCCCGACCTCGTCTCGTCGCACGGTCGCAAGTGCCTCTTGGGCCACGAAGACTGCGGGGACGAGGAGTTTGACGGCGTCACCCCGGCGATGTTCGAGGACGCCCGGTCACCCTCCTTCGGCACCACGAACCCGGAGCAGCGGACCCCGCCGTACTGGCGGGCCATGGTCCGGACGAGGAACGACGCCTCCTTCGCCCGTAAGCGGTACCGCATCCCGTCCGCAGACAGTGGGGGAGGAAAAGGCCCGATATGGTGCGCCGAACGTCTCGGCCAGACCCTGACGTTCCTTCCCGACGGCCGGGTCGTCGAGACCGGGGGCGGGCACGGGGACCACGACGACCCCGACTTCTATGTCTACAACGACGTCTTTGTCCACGGCCCGGACGGGAGCCTGGCCGTGTACTGCTACCCGGTCGAAGCCTTTCCCCCCACCGACTTCCATTCGGCCACCCTGGTCGGTGCGGAACTGGTCTTGATCGGCAACCTAGGACACCAGGACGGTGATGGCGCGGACGACGACCTGGTCCACGTGCTCTCGACGAGCGACTTCTCCGTCCGCCCCCAGCCGACCATGGGCGACGGCCCGGGCCTGGTCTGCGGGCACCGGGCCCGGCTCCTGGACGACGGCCGGATCGAGGTCAAGGGCGGCATGCTCAGCCGGTCCCGCACCGACAATCCCCACACCCACATCCTCAACCCCCGTTCGTTCGTCTGGACGAAGGCCGACTGACCGGGTCCCGCGGCGGGCCCAAATGCCCGGCAAGAGAGCCGACTTTACGGCCTCAAGGGCCCATTATAAACTATCTTTCTTGTTTTTCTGTTTGTATTGCGATACTGTGGTGGCGCGATGAGAAATTGCATTGCTCTTGCCCTCTGTGTTTCGACGGCGGCGGCAGCCCACGCGGCCAACTTTGTCGTCGACTCGTTCTTTGACAGCGTCCCCGAGTCGGCTGCGGTCACCGGCAGCGACATGGCGTCGACCTACGCGGTCGGCTCGATGTTCGGCGGGTCGCGCGGCGTCGCGGCCTGGGAGGACAATTCGGTGTACGGCCTGAACTCGAGCATCAACGTCTTGCGGGGCGTCGCGCTCATGAGCAACGACGCCGGCAACTCGGCTGATTTCCTCTTTGCCTACCTGGCCACGGACGCGGCGTCGGGGACGTTCACGATCGACAACTCGCGGAACGTCGACATGTCCGGCGTGACCGGGTTCGCGATCGACGTCTTGTCGAGCGACAAGCCGTTTGACCTTGTCGTCAACCTGTGGGGCGGCGGTATCGACGCCTGGAAGAAATCGTTCGGCCCGGTCGCTTCACCCACGACCATCACCATCGACGAGTCGGACATCTGGATCGACCAAAACGCCGACATGTCCGCCATCGACTACTTCACGATTGAGTTCCACACCGTTCCCGACGGTGACATCGCCATCACCCAGATCCGCGCCGTGCCGGAGCCGGGTTCGCTCGCCCTCTTGGGCTTCGGCCTCGCGGCCTTGGCCCGACGCCGTAAGGGCTGACACGCCCCCTATGCCGACCGGTCACGGGGATTCCCATTCCCGAGACCGGTCGACGGCAAGCCGCCACTTCGCCAGCCTCGCCGCCCGTTCGTCGGCACCCATGCGCGGCTCAAACCGGCGATCCTCCTGCCATTGGCCGGCGATCTCCTCGGCGTCGCGCCAGAAGCCGACCGCCAACCCGGCCAGATAGGCCGCCCCCAACGCCGTGGTCTCGGTGGTCCGCGGCCGGACCACCGGCACCCCCAGGATGTCGGCCTGGAACTGCATGAGCAGGTCGTTCGTGGAGGCCCCACCGTCGACGCGGAGCTCGTCCAGCCTCAGGCCCGCGTCCTGCTCCATCGCGGCCAGGACGTCCGCAGATTGGAACGCGACGGACTCGAGGGCCGCCCGGGCCAAGTGGGCGCCCGTGGTGCCGCGGGTCAGCCCGTGGACGCTGCCCCGCGCGTAGCTGTCCCAGTGGGGCGCGCCGAGTCCGACAAAGGCGGGCACCATGTAGACGCCGCCGCTGTCCGGCACGCTGGCCGCCAACGCCTCGACCTCTCCGCTCTCGCGGATGACCCCGAGGCCGTCGCGCAGCCACTGCACCACCGCGCCGGCGACGAAGACACTGCCTTCCAGGGCGAACTGGGGCGCCCCCTCCAGCGGACAGGCCGCCGTCGTCAGCAGCCGCGCCTGGCTGTGCACCGCCTTCCCGCCCGTGTTGATGAGCATGAAGCACCCTGTCCCGTAGGTGTTTTTGGCCATGCCCGGCCCATGGCAGCCTTGGCCGAAGAGGGCGGCCTGCTGGTCGCCCGCCACGCCGGCGACGGGGACCTGGGCGCCGAGCAGGCCGGGGGCGGTCGCGCCGAAGACGCCGCTTGAACTCCGGACTTCGGGGAGCATCGCCCGGGGGACGCCGAAGATGTCGAGGAGCTCGTCGTCCCAGCGCCCGGCGAAGGTGTCGAACAAGAGCGTCCGTGACGCGTTGGTCACGTCGGTGGCGTGGACCTCCCCGCCGGTCAATCGGTACAAGAGCCACGAGTCGACGGTGCCGAAGGCGAGGTCGCCCCGCTCGGCCGACTTCCGCGCCCCCGGCACGTTGTCGAGGAGCCATGCCACCTTGGTGCCGCTGAAGTAGGGGTCCAGGACAAGCCCGGTCTTCTCCCGGACGCGGGGCTCCAGGCCCCTGGCCTTCAGTTCGTCACAGAGACCGGCCGTGCGCCGGTCTTGCCAGACGACCGCGTTGTGGACGGGCTCGCCCGACCGCCTGTCCCAGACGACGACGGTCTCCCGCTGGTTCGCGATCCCGATGGCGGCGACGTCGCCCGCCCGCACCCCGGCGCGGGCCAAGGCCTCCTGGGCGACGCCGACCTGTGTCCCCCAGATCTCGGCGGGGTCGTGCTCCACCCAGCCTGGTCGCGGGAAGACCTGCCCGAACTCCTTCTGCGCGAACCCGACGGCGACCCCACGGTCGTCGAACAGCACGGCCCGGCTGCTCGTCGTTCCTTGGTCGAGGGCAAGAATGGTGGAGATCGCCGACATTACCCGGTCCTCCTGCCTGTGCCGGCCCACCCGCCCGCCCGGCACGGGCTATAATTCTGCTTCCACAGCGTGGGGATATAGCTCAGCTGGTAGAGCGCTGCAATCGCACTGCAGAGGCCAGGGGTTCGAATCCCCTTATCTCCACCACCCCACAGATATACAGATTAAACACCTTACTCGCCGTTCCAGTTCAAGCCAAGCTCAGGATTGAGTCGAACGACGAGGTCATCGAACCGCTACTCGCTCTTCAGTGTCGCGAACCACTCGACCTGCTTTCGCCCAAGAAAGCGACGATAGGCTTCAAGCCGCCGGGCACTTGCTTCCCTTGTGGGTGCTGACGTGAACCGAGACGGCTTTCTCCTGAATCGTGCCCGTCAGATGAACCCGCAGCGTGGAGCTCAACGATGGACTCCCTCAACCCTTGTAGGAGTCGGTGGCAGGGCTATATGGGCCGCGCTTCCTCAAGGAGTTCACGTGTGTCATCCGGGATGTGCCGGTCTTGACGAAGAAGTCGACAAATTCGGAGAGTGAAATTCCCATCAGTTCGTGACCTTATCTTTATATAGGTGTCAGGTATACACTAAACACTTAGCGTACTCGAACCCCTGACCTGGAAAATGAGAAAATGGAAGAGCACACCCCAGAAGCACCGAAGCTGATGTTCAAGGATCTGCACGTCACTGCAGACGACTTGCGCGTAATCAAGTGGCTTGACACGATTGAGTTCAAAGAGCGCGATAAGATTGACAACTACTCAACCCCGCTCTTCGACGCCGCCAGAGTCGCCGCTGAAGCTGAAGACAGACGCGCAGAGCAAGTCTACGTGCTGCTTGGATCGGCGTCGTCGATGTTCTATGACTCAAACGACGCAGCCGAGCCGCTGAAGCCCATGATTGTCATGGCGAACTCGAGATCTGCCGCGCTGAGTGATTTCGAGGATCAACACCTTGACCCAATCGCTGCCGTGTACACCGAAATCGCCGACCGAGAAATGAAAGCACGGTTGGCAGACATCCTTTGGATTCGGCGAAAGGACCACCAAGCAGCGCGGGTCGCGACGGCCGCATATCTCGAGGGTGCCAAGGCGGTGATGGACCACGCTGAGTGGGTGCACGGATTTAACCGATTGCAGCGAGCCATGCAGATCGCCGCAGCGCTGGGTAAGGAGAGCACAGAACGCAATGCGGTCGCGGATTATGCTCTCGAACTCCTCGCCAAGTTGGACGGGAGCGATCCTCTGTACTTGACCAGATCAATCATCGACCTCGCTCTTGAATACAAGATTGGTGATCCCGCCTTGCTCGCGGGTTACGCGGAAAAGTCCGCAGAGGGCGCTGAAGGTCGCCAAGACTGGATAACCGCTGCCGACTATTGGGCCCTCGTCGCAACGTGTCGAAGGAAGTCGGGGAACGAAGCGGACGCTACCGAGGCTTCGCTTCGTCAAGGAGAAGCTCAGATTTCAGTCGGAGAGGCGATGGCTTGGAAGCCAGGCCTCGCTGCAGAGCATTGGTTTGAACAGGGATTGCTCACGCTGAGGCAGGCAGGTGCTCCCAAGGAACGGCAAGATGAACTCATGAAGCGCCTTCATGCGCTTCAGAAGGACAGATTAGAGCACCTTGGAAAGATCGAAACGAGCGTCCCGATGGACCCAAAGCTGATCGAGCACATCGAGAAGGTCAAGGGTATGAGCCTTCGAGAGGCCCTGGCATTCTGGGCAATTCAGGTCCGACCAATCCGCAAGGAACGCCTACGTGAGATGGTCCGAGAGCACGTCACCCAGAGTCCTCTTTCGAGCATCTTCTCGAACTCCATCTTGCGCGAAGACGGGAAGGTCGACTTCGTGATCCCCGCAATGAAGCTGAATGAGGAGCCAAGCGACGAGTTGCTCCAACTACACATGTGGCGCATGGCAGAGATGACCAGACCGGTGACCGCGTGGATGGCCGAGCAGATCCGACACATGATTGCTGGCGAGCACCAGTGGGAGGAAGGCTGTCTCGACTGGCTATTGAACGATAATCTCTTCGTCCCGAAAGGACGGGAACCGATCTTCTCACGCGGTCTTCAAGCGGCAATTGAAGGCGATTACATCGTCGCGACGCACCTGCTCATCCCTCAGTTGGAAAACTCATTCCGACACGTGCTGAACCAGCACGGGGTTCTCACCACCTTCTTGCGCCAAGATGGAACCCAGGACGAGTTTCCGCTCAACAAGGTCGTGGAAACCGAGGCGTTCTCACAAGTGTTCGGGGAGGACCTTGCTTTTGATCTGCGCTGGATGCTGGCGAAACGTGCCGGGGCGAACCTTCGGAACAACGTCTCGCATGGTCTTGTATCGGCAGGAAGTTTCTACAGCCCGAGCAATATCATCCTTGTCCCGCTGACCCTTTGGCTGCTGCTCCAAAGCATATCAAATCAAGAGGACGGAAAGAGTGAAGGGACCGAATCCTGACTTTCATGAAGCGGCGTAACTTTACTCCAATGAGTGGTCATCCTTAGGGAGGGTGCCAGCGTTGGCTGGCACCCGCACTCATAGAACCCGCAAACGCAGGATCTGGACCTGACCCAAGTACGATACTTGATAAGTCACGACAACTTGCCGAAGGCTCCCGTACATACGGGTGAGAATGATTTCCGTAAAGATCCTCATATTTTCTCCTTAGAGACTCCCGTCTTGGATGACTCCTCAAAGGTCGGTCTGCCCGCCCGCCCGGCACGGGCTATAATTCTGCTTCCACAGCGTGGGGATATAGCTCAGCTGGTAGAGCGCTGCAATCGCACTGCAGAGGCCAGGGGTTCGAATCCCCTTATCTCCACCACCCAACAGATTCTCCGTTCGGCGGTCGCAACCAGAACCAAGTCGGGCCGCCGTGA